>DASVZD010000139.1:0-23319 GCA_036391815.1 Rhodocyclaceae bacterium | reverse complement strand
CCTGCTTCCCGCTGCCGCCATGGCCGCCGACGGGCACGAACACCATCACGGCATGGCCATGGAAAAGGCCGCCCAGCCGGCGGCGCAAGCGGCGTGGGTCGACGGCACCGTGAAGAAGGTCGACGCCGCCGGCGGCAAGCTTACGCTGACCCACGGTCCGCTCGACAACCTTGGCATGCCGGCGATGACGATGGCCTTCCGCGTCAAGGACAAGGCGTGGCTCGGCCAGATCAAGGAGGGCGACCACATCCGCTTCGTCGCCGACTACGTCGACGGCGCCGTGACCGTGGTGCGCTACGAGCCCGCGCACTGAGGACGCTCCGGACGGGGATGGCCATGGCGAATGCGAACTCCTGGAAGGCGGCGGCGATCGCGGCGGCGCTGGCGCTGGCCGCTCCGGCCTTCGGCGCCGCTCCGCTGGGTGCCAACGTCGAGGACCTGCTCGCCTATGCGCGCGAGCACAATCCCGACTACTCGGCGGTGCGCGCCGAGGCGGCGGCGGCGGCGGAGCGCGTCCAGCCGGCGGGCGCGCTGGCCGACCCGATCCTGCGCACCGAGCTGATGGACGTCACCAATTACGGCACCGAGGCCAGCCCCAACGTGCTGCCGGGCCGCGTCGGCAGCACCAAGTACACGCTGCTGCAGCCGCTGCCGTTCTGGGGCAAGCGCGACCTCAAGCGCGAGGCGGCCCAGGCCGCGGCCGACGCCGCGCAGGGCCGCGCGGGCGCCGGCTGGAACGACGTCGCGGCGCGCATCAAGGCGACCTACGCCCAGTACTTCGCGCTGGCCCGCCTGATCGACCTCAACCGCGAGGTGATCGACCTCATCGGTCGCATCGAGGAGATCTCCCGCAACCGCTACGCCAACGGGCTGGTGCCGCAGCAGGATGCCATCCGCGCGCAGGTGGAGCTGACGGCGCTGCGCTCCGACCTGGTGGCGATGGAAACGGAGCACCACCACGCCATCGCGCAGCTCAACGCGCTGCTGGCGCGCCGGGCCGATGCGCCGCTGGCCGTGCCCCAGCGCCTGCGGCCGATCCCGGGCGCGGCCAGGCTCGACTACGCGGCGCTGGCGGAGCGGCTGGAGAAGCAGAACCCGCAACTGTTCGCCGCCGACGCCGGCGTGCGCGCGGCCGAGAAGAACCGCGACCTCGCCTACCGCAACCGCTGGCCCGACTTCACCGTCGGCGTGGCGCCGACCCAGACCCGCTCGCGCGTGAACGACTGGGAGCTGATGGTCGAGTTCAACATCCCGCTGCAGCAGGAGTCGCGCCGCAGCCAGGAGCGCGAGGCCGAGCGCAACCTCGACGCCGCGCGCGCCCGCAAGGAGGCCTCGGCCAACCAGCTGCTGGCCGAGCTCTCCGAGAACCTCGCCGCCATCGAGTCGGCGGGCCGCGTTGCCGCGCTGTCGCAGGACAGCCTGCTGCCGCAGGCGCGGCTCACCTTCGACGCGGCGCTCGCCGCCTACCAGAACGGCAAGGTGGATTTCGCCACGCTGCTCGACGCGCAGCGCCAGATCCGCGTGGCGAAGCAAAACGTCATCCGGGCGCAGGCCGACCAGCAGACCCGGCTCGCCGACATCGAACGACTGATCGGGGAAGATCTATGAGACAGGGAGCGGGACTCGCGGCGGCCATCGTCGCGCTGGCGCTGGCGGGAGGCGGCGGCTACTGGATGGGACGGCACGCCGGGGACGCGGGCGCGGCGGCGCCGGCGGCCGCGGACGGCGCCCCAAAGGCGCGCAAGATCCTCTACTACCGCAACCCGATGGGCCTGCCCGACACGTCGCCGACGCCGAAGAAGGACCCGATGGGCATGGACTACGTGCCCGTCTACGAAGGCGAGGAGACGGCGCCGGATTCCGGCAGCGCGATCAGGATTTCCAGCGAGAAGGTGCAGAAGCTCGGCGTACGCACCGAGCCTGCGCAGCTGCGCGCCGTGGACAGCCGCGTGCGGGCCGCCGGCCGCGTCGAGGTCGACGAGCGCCGCATCTTCGCCGTGGCGCCCAAGTTCGAAGGCTGGGTCGAACGCCTGCACGTCAATGTCACGGGGCAGCCGGTGGCCAAGGGCCAGCCGCTGTTCGAGGTCTACAGCCCCGACCTGGTCTCGGCGCAGCGCGAATACGCCACGGCGGCGCAGGGCGTCGCCGCGCTGAAGGACGCCTCGCCCGATGCCCGGGCCTCGATGCAGCAGCTCGCCGATGCCGCGCTGACGCGCCTGGCCAACTGGGACATCTCGCCCGAGCAGGTGAAGGCCCTGGCGCAATCGGGCAATGCGAGGCGCACCTTGACCTTCCGCTCCCCGGCCAGCGGTGTCGTCACCGAAAAGAAGGCGCTGCCGGGCATGCGCTTCCAGCCGGGCGACGCGCTGTTCCAGATCGCCGACCTGTCGTCCGTCTGGGTGCTGGCCGACGTCTTCGAGGGCGACATCGGCCGGGTGAAGCCGGGCGCCAAGGCGGAGATCCGCGTGGACGCCTATCCCGACAAGACCTTCACCGGGACGGTCGGCTACGTCTATCCGACGCTGAACGCCGAGACGCGCACGGTGCCGGTGCGCGTCGAACTGCGCAATCCTGGCGGCCTGCTCAAGCCGGCGATGTACGCGCAGGTCGACCTGCCGGCTGCAGGCAAGGGACCGGTCGTCACGGTGCCCGTCTCGGCCGTCATCGACAGCGGCACGCGCCAGACCGTGCTGGTCAAGGTCGGCGAGGGCCGCTTCGAGCCGCGCGAGGTCAAGCTGGGCGCGCGCGGCGACGACTATGTCGAGGTGACCGAGGGCGTGAAGGAAGGCGAGCCCGTCGTCGTGGCCGCGAACTTCCTGATCGATGCCGAAAGCAATCTCAAGGCGGCCGTCGGCGCGCTGGGTTCCGGCGCCAAGCCGGAGGCGCAGCAGGCGAAGAACGTCGGCCACGAGGGCAGCGGCAAGCTCGAGGCGATCGACGCGAAGGCGGGAACGGTCACCATTACGCACGGCCCGATCGCCGATCTCAAGTGGCCCGGCATGACCATGGACTTCGCGCTGGCGAACCCGGCGCTGGTCGACAAGCTGAAGCCCGGCGATGCCGTCGCCTTCAGCTTCGTCGAGCGCAGCCCGGGCGAATGGGTGATCGTCAAGCTCGAGCCGTCTGCTGCCGGTCATTGAGGGGCGCCGACCGATGCTCAACGCCCTCATCGACTGGTCGGCGCGCAACCGCTTCCTGGTGCTGCTGGCGACCGTCTTCGTCGTCATCGGCGGCGTCTATGCGGTGCTGAAGACGCCGCTCGACGCGCTGCCCGACCTCTCCGACGTCCAGGTCATCGTCTACACCGAATACCCGGGCCAGGCCCCGCAGGTGGTCGAGGACCAGGTCACCTATCCGCTGTCCACCGCCATGCTTTCGGTGCCGAAGTCGCATGTGGTGCGCGGCTTCTCCTTCTTCGGCGCCTCCTTCGTCTACGTGATCTTCGACGAGGGCACCGATATCTACTGGGCGCGCTCGCGCGTGCTCGAGTATCTCAACTCCGTCGCGGGCCGGCTGCCGGCGGGCGTGACGCCGACGCTGGGGCCGGACGCCACCGGGGTCGGCTGGGTTTACCAGTACGCGGTGCTGGCCAAGGACAGGACGCTGGCGGAGCTGCGCACCCTGCAGGACTGGTACCTGCGCTACCAGCTCGCCAAGGCGCAGGGCGTTGCCGAAGTCGCGAGCGTCGGCGGCTTCGTCCAGCAGTACCAGGTGGCGGTGGATCCGGTGAAGCTGCGCGCCTACGGCATCCCGCTCGACCGCGTCGCCCAGGTCATCCGCGATTCCAACCGCGATGTCGGCGGCCGCACCATCGAGATGGCGGAGACCGAGTACATGGTGCGCGGCCAGGGCTACCTGCGCGGCCGCGCCGACATCGAGAACCTGGTGCTGAAATCCGAACGCGGCACGCCGGTGCGCGTCGCGGACGTCGCACGCGTCGAGTTGACCGGCGACGAGCGCCGCGGCCTGGCCGAGCTCAACGGCGACGGCGAGGCGGTGTCGGGCATCGCCATGGCGCGCTACGGGCAGAACGCGCTGGAGGTCATTGGCAACATCAAGGCGAAGATCGCCGAGATCGCCCCCGGCTTGCCGGAAGGCGTCTCCATCGAGGCGGTCTACGACCGCTCCGAGCTGATCCACCGCGCCATCGACACCCTCAAGCATACGCTGACCGAGGAAAGCCTGATCGTCGCCGCCGTCTGCGTGGTGTTCCTGCTGCACGTGCGCTCGGCCCTGGTGGCCATCGTCATGCTGCCGGTCGGCGTGCTGATCTCCTTCATCGCCATGCGCCTGCTGGGCATGAACTCCAACCTGATGAGCCTGGGCGGCATCGCGATCGCCATCGGTGCCATGGTGGATGCGGCGATCGTGATGATCGAGAACGCCCACAAGCATCTCGAACGGCTGCAGCCCGGCGAGTCGCGCACGGAGGCGATGATCGCCGCATGCAAGGAAGTGGGGCCGGCGCTGTTCTTCTCGCTGCTGATCATCACGGTCTCCTTCCTGCCGGTGTTCACGCTGGAAGCGCAGGAAGGCCGGCTGTTCGCGCCGCTCGCCTACACCAAGACCTTCGCCATGGCCGGCGCAGCGCTGCTGTCGGTGACGCTGGTGCCGGTGCTGATGATGCTGTTCATCCGCGGCAGGATTCCCCCGGAGGAGAAGAACCCGGTCAACCGCGTCCTCATCGCGTTCTATCGACCGGTCATCGCCGCGGTGATGCGGCGGAAGAAGGCGACCATCGCCGGCGCGCTGGCAGTGCTGGCGATCTCCGTCTTCCCGGCGACGCGCCTGGGCAGCGAGTTCATGCCGACGCTCAACGAAGGCACGCTGTTCTACATGCCGACCTCGCTGCCCGGCATGTCGGTGACCAAGGCGGCGGAGCTGCTGCAGACGCAGAACAAGATCATCAAGAGCTTCCCCGAGGTGGCGTCGGTGTGGGGCAAGGCCGGCCGCGCCAACACGGCGACTGACCCGGCGCCGCTGGAGATGTTCGAGACGGTGATCAACCTGAAGCCGGAGAGCGAGTGGCGGCCCGGCATGGACATCGACAAGCTGATCGCCGAGATGGACAAGGCGCTGCAGATTCCCGGCGTGTCGAATGCCTGGACCATGCCGATCAAGGCGCGCATCGACATGCTGTCGACCGGCATCCGCACGCCGATCGGCATCAAGGTGTTCGGCAAGGACCTCGACGAGATGGAGCGCCTGGCCAAGCAGATCGAGGCGGTGGTGAAGGATGTGCCGGGCACGACGAGCGCCTTCGCCGAGCGCATCACCGGCGGCTACTACCTGAACATCACGCCGGACCGCCCGCAGCTGGCCCGCTACGGCATCAACGTCGGCGACCTGCAGAACGTCGTCGGGCAGGCGCTGGGCGGCGAGATGGTGACCACCACCGTCGAGGGCCGCGAGCGCTTCGGCGTCATCGTCCGCTACCCGCGCGAGCTGCGCGACGATCCGCAGAAGATCGCGCGCGAGGTGCTGGTGCCGATCGCCGCGAGCATGAACGGCGCACCGGCGATGGTGCCGCTCGGCCAGGTGGCGAAGGTCGAGATCGCCAAGGGCGCGCCCGCCATCCGCACCGAGAACGCGCTGCTGTCGGCCTACATCTACGTGGACATCCGCGATCGCGACATCGGCTCCTACGTTGCCGAGGCGCGCCGCGCCGTGACGGAGAAGGTCAAGTTCCCGCCCGGCTACTACGTGACCTGGAGCGGCCAGTTCGAGTACATGGAGCGCGCCATCGCCAAGATGAAGATCGTGATCCCGGTGACGCTGCTGACCATCTTCCTGCTGCTCTACCTGAACTTCAAGCGCCTGACGGAGACGCTGATCGTCATGCTGTCGGTGCCCTTCGCGCTGGTCGGCGGCGTCTGGCTGATGTGGCTGCTCGGCTACAACCTCTCGGTCGCCGTGGCGGTCGGTTTCATCGCGCTGGCCGGCGTGGCGGCGGAGACGGGCGTGGTGATGCTGATCTACCTCGATGCCGCGTGGGAGGAGATCAAGGCGAAGCGGCGCGCCGAGGGCACGGCGCCCACGCTCGCGGACCTCTACGCCGCCGTGATGGAGGGCGCCGTCGAGCGCGTGCGCCCGAAGATGATGACGGTCGTCGCCATCATGGCCGGCCTGCTGCCGATCATGTGGAGCCGGGGCACGGGGTCGGAGGTCATGAGCCGCATCGCGGCGCCGATGGTCGGCGGCATGATCTCCTCGACGATCCTGACGCTCGCGGTGATTCCCGCCATCTACGCGCTGGTCAAGGAATGGCGGCTGCGACGGGGGCTGGAGCAGTGAAGGCAATGCGCGGCTGGCTGGCCGTCTTGCGCGCCGCCTTCAGGCGATGGCGGCAAGCCAACCGCGCCGCGCACCGGCAGGCGACGACGGGTGCCTGCTGCGCCTCGCCCGACGCTGTCTATGCCGGCCGCAAGGCGGGCAAGGACCGCCGCGGATAAGCGTTCCGGCCGGCCTTACCGCGACCTCGCCCGAAACGCCCGCGGGGCGACCCCCGTCCAGCCCACGAAGGCACGATAGAACGCGGACGGCTGCGCGAAGCCGAGGTCGGACGCGATGTGGCCGATCGGACGCCCGGTCTTCGCCAGCCACTCGCACGCCAGGTCGCGGCGCAGCGCTTCCCTTATCTGGCGCAGGCTCGTCCCTTCCTCTTCCAGGCGGCGATGCAGCGTCCGCGGCGACAGGAACAGGCCCTTTGCCACCTGCTGCAGCGAGCGCGCCTCCGGCAGGGCGGCGCGCAGGACGTCGCGGACGCGCAGCGCCACCGCGCGATCGCGCCGGTAGAGCGTCGTGATGCTGGCCGGGGCGTCGGCGAGGAAGGCGCTGAGCGCGGCTTCGTCGCGCCGCACCGGCAGGTCCAGCGCGGCGGCGGGGAAGCGCGCCTCCAGGCGCTGCGCGTCGAACGTGCAGCGCGGCGCGAAGACGAATTCGTATTCGGCGGCATGCGGCGGCGGCGCATAGGGGAAGGCCACCTCGGAGAGCGCCAGGGGCTTGGCGACCAGCCAGGCGGCGACGCCGTGGATCATGCGCAGCAGCCATTCGAAGGCGAACACGCGGCCGGGTTCGCCGACCGGCAGCGCTTGGCCCTGCTCGATGACGATCACCGCCGTGTCGCGCGTGCGCTGGATTTCGACCTCCAGGTCGTCGAGCGCCACGCGCAGGAAGCGGGCGATGCGGTCGAGCGCCTGTTCCAGCGTTGCCGCCGACAGTGCGCCGCGACAGAGGAATTCGAAGGTGCCGCGCCGCAGCGGTCGCGAGAACAGGCCGAAGCCCTCGTCGTCGAGTTTCTCGTTGATCAGCCGGTAGAGTGCGGCATAGCGGGCGACTGGGACGCGCGCATCGGCTTCTCCGAGCAGATCAATGGCAATTCCTGCATGTTCCAGCAGGTCCGCCTGGCTGGCGCCGGAACGCTGCAAGCCAGAGATGATGCCGCTTACAAAGCCGATGGCGACAGCGGCGTGGGAACCGATTGCGGGCTGTCTCATGTTCGCCATTATGGCAAATATCGCATATTTCGCGTCAGCTTGCGGCATGTCGCCGCGGCGGCGGAGTTCTAAGATTCCGCCAACCCATCGATTCCCCGGAGTCAGTCCATGACCGATCCCGCCATCGGCGCCAAGCTCGGCCCCTACAAGCCCAGGAACAAGGTGCGCTTCGTCACCGCCGCCTCGCTGTTCGACGGCCACGACGCCTCGATCAACATCATGCGCCGCATCCTGCAGGGCTCCGGCGCCGAAGTCATCCATCTCGGCCATAACCGCTCGGTGGAGGAGATCGTCAACGCCGCGCTGCAGGAGGACGTGCAGGGCATCGCCGTGTCGTCCTACCAGGGCGGCCACGTCGAGTACTTCAAGTACATGCTCGACCTGCTGAAGAGCCGCGGCGGCGAGAACATCCAGGTGTTCGGCGGCGGCGGCGGCGTCATCGTGCCCCACGAGATCGCCGAACTGCACGCCTACGGCGTGGCCCGTATCTACTCGGTCGAGGACGGCCAGAAGATGGGGCTGCAGGGCATGATCAACGACATGGTGGCGCAGGCCGACCGCGATCTTTCGCCGCTCGCGCCGCAGGACACGGAGGCGCTCGAAAAGGGCGACCGCCGCGCGCTGGCCCGCATCATCACCGCGCTGGAAAACGGCGCCTGGCCGGAGAAGGCGAAGCAGGCGCTGCTGGAGAAGGCCGCCAAGTGCAAGGCGCCGGCGCTGGGCATCACCGGCACCGGCGGCGCCGGCAAGTCGTCGCTGACCGACGAACTGATCCGCCGCTTCCGCCTCGATCAGGAAGACAGCCTGAAGATCGCCATCGTCTCCATCGATCCCTCGCGCAAGCGCACCGGCGGCGCGCTGCTGGGCGACCGCATCCGCATGAACGCGATCGAGCACCCGAACATCTACATGCGCTCGCTGGCGACGCGCGACACCGGCAGCGAAATCTCCGCGGCGCTGCCGGAAGTCATCGCCGCCTGCAAGCTCGCCGGCTTCGACCTGATCGTCGTCGAGACCTCCGGCATCGGCCAGGGCGACGCCGCCATCGTTCCCTATGTCGACGCCTCGCTCTACGTGATGACGCCGGAGTTCGGCGCCGCCTCGCAGCTCGAGAAGATCGACATGCTCGACTTCGCCGATTTCGTCGCCATCAACAAGTTCGACCGCAAGGGGGCGGAGGATGCTCTGCGCGACGTGCGCAAGCAGTACCAGCGCAACCGCGAGCGCTTTGGCGAGAAACCGGAGGACATGCCGGTGTTCGGCACCCAGGCGGCGCGTTTCAACGACGACGGCGTCACCGCCCTCTACCAGGCGCTGGCCCCGGTGCTGGCCGGCCATGGGCTGAAGCTCAAGCCCGGCAGGCTGCCGCGGGCGGCCGTCAGGCACTCGTCGCCGCAACGCGCCGTGGTGCCGGCCGAGCGCGTCCGCTACCTGGCGGAGATCGCCGGCACCGTGCGCGGCTACCACAGGCAGACGGCGGAGCAGGCGGCGCTGGCGCGCGAGCGCCAGGCGCTGAAGACCGCCAAGGCGCTGTTCGAAGGCTGCGGCAAGGCGGCACCCGCGGACTTCGACGAACTCATCGCCTGGAAGGACGGCCAGCTCGCGCCGCATGCCAAGAAGCTGCTCGCCCAGTGGCCCGACACGAAGAAGGCCTACGCCGGCGACGAGTACGTCGTGAAGATCCGCGACAGGGAGATCCGCACGCGGCTCGTGGCCGAGACGCTGTCGGGCACCAAGGTGCGCAAGGTCGTGCTGCCCCGCTTCGAGGACGAGGGCGAACTGCTGCGCTTCCTGATGAGCGAGAACCTGCCGGGCGCATTCCCGTTCACCGCCGGCGTGTTCGCCTTCAAGCGCGAGAACGAGGACCCGACGCGCATGTTCGCCGGCGAAGGCGACGCCTTCCGCACCAACAAGCGCTTCCACAAGGTGTCGGAAGGCATGCCGGCCAAGCGCCTGTCGACGGCCTTCGACTCCGTGACGCTCTACGGCTGCGACCCCGACGAGCGCCCCGACATCTACGGCAAGATCGGCAACTCGGGCGTCTCGATCGCCACGCTCGACGACCTCAAGGTCCTGTACTCGGGCTTCGATCTGTGCGACCCGGCCACCTCGGTATCGATGACCATCAACGGCCCCGCGCCGATGATGCTGGCGATGTTCTTCAACGTCGCCATCGACCAGCAGCTCGAGAAGTTCAAGGCCGATAACGGCCGCGAGCCGACCGACGACGAGGCCGAGAAGGTCCGCGAATGGGTGCTATGCACCGTGCGCGGCACCGTGCAGGCCGACATCCTCAAGGAGGACCAGGGCCAGAACACCTGCATTTTCTCGACCGAGTTCGCGCTCAAGATGATGGGCGACATCCAGGAGTTCTTCGTCCACCACGGCGTGAGGAACTTCTACTCGGTGTCGATCTCCGGCTACCACATCGCCGAGGCCGGCGCGAACCCGATCTCGCAGCTGGCGTTCACGCTGGCCAACGGCTTCACCTACGTGGAGTCGTATCTGGCGCGCGGCATGCACATCGACGACTTCGCGCCGAACCTGTCGTTCTTCTTCTCCAACGGCATGGATCCCGAGTACTCGGTGATCGGCCGCGTCGCGCGCCGCATCTGGGCGGTGGCCATGAAGGAAAGGTACGGCGCCAACGAGCACAGCCAGAAGCTCAAGTACCACATCCAGACGTCGGGACGCAGCCTGCATGCGCAGGAGATCGACTTCAACGACATCCGCACCACGCTGCAGGCGCTGATCGCCGTCTACGACAACTGCAACTCGCTGCACACCAACGCCTACGACGAGGCGATCACCACGCCGACCGAGGAAAGCGTGCGCCGCGCCATGGCGATCCAGCTGATCATCAACCGCGAGTGGGGCGTGGCGAAGAACGAGAACCCCAACCAGGGCGCCTTCATCATCGAGGAGTTGACCGACCTGGTCGAGGAGGCCGTGCTCAAGGAGTTCGAAGCGCTCGCCGCGCGCGGCGGCGTGCTCGGCGCCATGGAGACCGGCTACCAGCGCGGCAAGATCCAGGAGGAGTCGCTGCACTACGAGCACAAGAAGCACGACGGCTCCTATCCGATCGTCGGCATCAATACCTTCCTCAATCCGCACGGCTCGGGCTTGGCGACCGAGATCGAGCTGGCACGCTCGACTGAGGAGGAGAAGCGGTCCCAGTTGAAGCGCCTGCGCGATTTCCATGCGCGCAACGCCAAGGAGGCGCCGGTCTGGCTAGGCAAGCTCAAGCAGGCCGTGATCGAGAACCGCAACGTCTTCGAGGTGCTGGTCGATGCCGTGCGCCATTGCTCGCTCGGCCAGATCTCGAACGCGCTCTACGAGGTGGGCGGGCAGTATCGGCGCAGTATGTAACATCCGCAAGCATTGACGGCCACGCGGCAGGCCGTGGATACTTGGGCTTATGACACCGGGTACCGTGCCTCCGTCGACTTCGACCCAGGGGACGAGGCTGATCCTCGCCGTTTCCATCACGGCCGTCGGCGCCGTCACATGGGCCTGGTGGCCGGACCTGGGTCTCGGGCTCGCCACCGAACAGGCGCCGCTCGGGTGGCTGCAAAGCAACTGGCTTATCGCCTGCGCGACCACGGCCGGGCTGCGCGCGTCACTCGCGGCGCACGGCGGGCGAGGAACGGCAGCGGAATGGACCGTGCTGGCGCTGGCGATACTCGCAGCTGCCCTGGACGAGCGCTTCATGTTCCACGAGCAGTTTCAGGACCTGGTGTCCGGCGAACTGCTGGACCGCGGGCTGGTTGGCGACGAGCGTGCGGCCGAGCGGCTCGCGCAGTCCGCCATTCTTGTTTATGCGGTCGGGGGAGTTGCGGCGGCAGTGTGGCTGAGGCAGGCGGCAAGCGCATCCGCATGGCGCTGGATGCGGGCGGCGATCGGGGTGGGCCTCATGGCGATCGCGCTCGACTTGGCGAGCGATGCGGTCGCTCCTCAAATCATCGAGGAGTTGCTGGAATTCGCTGCCGAGACCCTGATGCTCTGCGGCTTGTTCACGGAGGCGCGCAGCGCGGGGAGCCGCTAGCGGCGAGCGGCAGCAGGGGCGGCTGATCGGACGTCTTCGGTTGCGGCTCGTCAGCATCGAAAATCTGCACTCCCCAGGCGCTACCGAGGACTCGCTGGCCGGCTTCGATGAATGCGCCTTCCGGCGTTTCATCATATGTCCGCTCGATGTAATCGAAGCGGCGCGCGACAAGGCGCAGGGGCTGAATCGAATCGGGCCAGCGCAATTCGATTTCGCCGCGCTGGGCTTCGCCGTAGCGCTCGTCGTCCTTCCGGGTGGGAAGGCGCCGGACGGCCGCATCCTTGTGCAAGTCCGTTTGTGGCGCCACGAGGACTGCCCAGATAGCAGGCTGCTGATCGCCGTCCAGCGCCAGTTCAATCCAGTCGCTCCCCGAACAGGCGCCGGGCCCGTTACCGGGACCGACCGTGGAAAACGCGGTGAGGCGTGCGGGCGTGACGCCCCGGCTGCTGACCACCCAGGCCGGCAAGTCCGTCTCGGCATCGGCGATGAACAACGGCTGCGCCTCGCCGAACTGCGCTTCACGCAACTCCGGTCCGGCATCGTTCGCTTCGTCGACGGTGCGTAGCGTGACCCGTATCGTTACCCCGTGGGTTCTCGCCCACAGGAAGAGCCGCGCCGGCAACTGGCCGTCGAACAGCGGGATGCGAACCCGGGTGCCGGGAGTGCCGGCCCGATAGGTCGCCACGCCTTCCTTCACGGCGGGCCCGGCAATCACCAGGTGCTCGCCGTGTTCTTCGTTCCAGGCGGCCTTGCGACGGCCGGCGTAAAGCGTCCTCGACGGTGCCCCGCGGAACTTGGCGGACAAGGCGGCAATTTTCTGCGCCATGATCTGGCGTGCGGCCTCGGGCTGGGCTTGGGTGGCCGGCGACAGTTCCGGCCAGCTTCCGTAGCCCGGTCCGTCGATGACCCGCCACCACGGCGCCGCGGACAACGAGCCCTTGCCGGGATCGAGCAGATCGAAGGGCGTCGCCTCCCGGATGGGAATGCGCGCCTGGAGTTCGCGGCTGAACAGATCGAGCTGCTCGCGGGGCACGGGTGCCGCCGTTTCGTCCCCGTCGGGACGCGGCGGCGCGAAAGCCTTGTCGCGCCAATAGGTGGAGACGGCTTCGGCCGACACTTCGCCTGACGACCACGACAATCCCGCGTGGCTGGCGCAGAGCAGGCCTGCCGCCGCAAAGAGGATTGCACGCCGGCCAAGCCGCGTCACGTGCAGGTCACCAGGTTGTACACCGAGAGCGGCTGCCACCAACCATCCTGGTTCGCCTGCAGCATGTAGACGTTGTAGGCGTACCACCCAGCTGCCGCGTGCAACCAGCGCGGATCGAAGCCCGCCGCGATGGCGCCGCGCAGCCACGCCGGATCTTCGGCCTGCCCCACCGAAACATCCTGCGACACCACGGTGCGCAAGTCGTCGATGCCGTCGCCGTCGATGTCGACCTGCATATCGACGCGGTGCGTAAGCGTGTTCTCGAAACGGTCGGTCAGGGGACTGAGGAAGGTGCGCTTGCGCGTGGTCACCCGGGCCGACGCCGGATCGAAGGCGACATTGGTAGCGAAGACGCCGTGGATGTCGCCGCGCGGTGCGTGCGCGAACACCACTTCGACCCGGGTGGGCAGCGACCTGTTTTCGCTCGCCGAGCACTCGTCGCCGCCATAGCTCGCGTGCCGCAAGATGCCCGGCACGAGGCCTTTTTCGGTAATGCCCCAGACCGGCAGGTGCGTCCGCAGCACGAGGCCCTCCGGTCCGCCGTCGGCGATCGCGGCGCTCTGCGAAAGCTCACCCTTGCCGGAGACGGACTTGAATTCCAGCTGGACGGCAATGCGCTGGGATTTGGCCATCTCGTAGAGCGCGGCCAACGTCCGATAGCTTGGGCCGTCGAAGCCGATGCTGTATACGACGCCTTCGGCGTCGCGGCGGGACTGCCGGTGCGCAAGCGGACCGCCAGCCCAGCCGATCGCCCAGGCGCCATCGCGGAACAGCGAGGCGCGAGGAGCTGGGGCGGCATCGTTCGTCGAACGCGCCAGCGCCTCCGCGCGCCGTTCACCGCGCCGGGCAGCGGAGCCGGGAAGGCGCCTGGAAAGGATCGTCCGCAATGTCGCGGTTGCCGGGTAGTGCGCATCCGGCCAGGGAAGCGTGGTGTCGGTGCGTGCCAATTGTTGTCGCATGCGTGCCAGTCCCTGGCCGTGGGACTGTATTGTCACCTTCAGCCCAGGATCGTCGGCCGGCGATGCCTGCCCGCGGTTCAGCCAGCCGAGCAGGCTGTCGTAGTCGGCGACCGTGTGCAGCGAAGGCGACAGGGTGAAGCGGCGTTCCAGTTGGGAGAACAGCCGTTCAGCCAATTCACGGGACGCCTTGGGATCGGTGGTCCGCTGGAGAGCGAGGCTGAGCCTTGCGATCTCGGCGTCGGCCTGTTCGAGCGAGAGAGGATTGGCCCCGAGGTGGCTGCAATCCACCCAGCCCTGCATGCTGCCGGCGCGGACGATGATCGGACACCAGTTGGAATTGCTCGCCGCCCCCGTCAGTTCGACCTGTTCATTGAGATGCAACAACGCGATACTCGGTGCGTTCACGGTAGGACCGGAGCGCAACCGAAGTTCGGTGGCTTGCACGTAGCGTACTTCTTCGGCAGGTTGCGGATGGACTACCGTGCCGGTCAGCAGGATGACTGTGCCGATAATGACCCGTGCCAGCACCGGCGTCGGCTGGCGGCAGATCTTCGTTGGAGGCGACGTCAGACGAGTCATGGGGCAGCCGGCCAAGATTGACGGATGGAATTATACCGACGTCAATGTGGCGACGCCGGCTGCGTATCGCGGCGCTCCCACCGACGCGGCAATTCTTGCCCGCCGGTGCGCAGTTGGCCGGACCTTATTGCCGGAGCGTGGAGCCCGGGTGGCTGCCCGGCGGGTGGGCGTCGCCGGCCAGGGCGTAGGGATAGGGCAGGTCGAGGCGGCCGGCGATCAGCGACTTGATGTAGTTGATCGCCTCTTCGCGCCGTGCCCGCGCCTCGGGAGAGAAGAGCCAGGCCTGCAGCGCTTCCCGGTCCGCGCTGCTCCAGTCGGCGGCATAGGCCTTCCAGTCGGCGGCCACGTAGCCGGCGAAATACGGCGAGCCGTCCGCGATGCTGAAATGCACCGCGTCGAGGACGAACAGCAGGTCGTCGGGATCGCGCATGTTGTCCGCGATGCGCTGCGCCTGGAGGTCGTCCATCAGCCGGAGCAGGGCATGAAAACGGTCAAGGGAATATTCGACGCGGCGGCCGCTCGGCAGTGTTGGCATGGCTGTTCCTCTGGATCGGGTTCGCCCTTGCCATAGCGAATACCGTGCCCGTCGGTCGGGTCATCCCGGAGTCAGGATAATCCGACTGGCAATGACGGGTAGTTGTTCTACCATCCGTCAGATATCACTCCGGAGAATAACCATGAGAAAGACCCTGATCACCATCACGCTGCTGGCGGCCGGCCAGCTTGCCGCGACCGCCTTCGCGGCCGACGCCGCCGCGCGCTACGCAGCGGACAAGAAGCTGTGCGCCGAGGAATCGACTTCCAGCGCCCGCATGCAATGCCTGCGCGACGCCAAGGCCGAGTACGAGAAGGCCCTCGGCAGTTCGCGCGCCGCCGCTGCGTGCAAGGAGTGCGGCACGGTGAAGAGCGTGAGCGTCGAGGAGAAGAAGGGCGAGGGCGGCCCGATGGGCATGATCGCCGGCGGCGTGGCGGGAGCCCTGGTGGGCAACCAGATCGGCAGCGGCACCGGCCGCACCGTGGCGACGGTTGCCGGCGCGGCGGGCGGCGCCTACGCCGGCAAGAAGATCGAGGAGCACGTGCGGACCACCAAGGTGTGGGCGGTGCACGTGCGCATGGACGACGGCGCCGAGAAGACCTTCCACTTCGAGAAGGATCCGGGCTTCAAGGGCGGCGATCCCGTCCGGCTGTCCGGCAGCAGCATCGTCCGCCGCTGACGGGGAGACGTCAAAGCGTCGGCGTGCTTTCGCCGGCGTAGGTGCGTTCGTGCAGCTGCTGGCAGGGCAGGCAGCGCTTGGCGGTCGGGTAGGCCAGCAGCCGCTCGAACCCGATGTCCCGGTGGCAGTCCGCGCAGGTTCCGTAGCTGCCGTCCTTCATGCGGCCGCGCGCCGCGTCGATGTCGCGCAGTTCGGCGATGTGCCGGTCGATCGTCGTCAGGTTGAGGCTGGCCAGCAGGTCGGCGACGGAGGCATCGCCGGCATCGGTCGGGTCCCGGTTGACCAGCTCCGCGTACTGCTGGTCGTCCGTCGCGGAGAGTTCGCCGCGGACCTCGTCGAGCAGGCGCCGATAGTCGTCGTCCAGCTCGCGCTGCAATCGCCCTAGCTGTTCGCGGGTCAGTGGCACGTCGCACCTCGCTTCCGTCGCTCAATGGTGGATTCGAGCGGCATCCGCGCCAATGGTTCGCCGCTCAGGGCTGCTGGTCGGGCAGCGGCGGCGGGGCGGGGTCGGACTCGCCGACGGCGGGCTCCGGCTCCGGTGGCGCAGGGGGCTCCGCGCCCCGCGTTTCGCCGAGGACGAAGCCTGCTCCGACGCTGAGCAGTCCGCCGACCTGCCCGAGCCGCTCCTGCCACTTGCTGAGGTCATCATGCCATTTCATGAGGCGAGTCTGCTTGCGAGAGTCGCCTGCGGCAATACTCGTTACCCGCTATTCGGCATACCGGCAAGCCAGTAGTCGGGCGAACAGCCCTTATGGCTTTAGCCGGATTGCGTTCGGGCAGGGCGTGGGCGATCATTCGCGGCGCATTGGAACCGTGCCGCGACCCCAGCAAGGAGACAACGATGAGCTTCGCCACCACCACGCAGGACGGCTGCGCCGTCATCAGCGTTCCCGCCCGTTTCGATTTCCGCCTGATGCAGGACTTCCACGCCGCGATGGACGACGCGGTCGCCCAGCGCCCCGGCAGCGAGATCGTCGTCGATCTCGGCGGCACCGACTACCTGGACAGCTCGGCGCTCGGCATGCTGCTCGTCCTGCGCGACCGCGCCCGCCACCAGAGCAAGTCGGTGGTGCTGGCCCGGGCGCGCGGTTCCGTCGGCAATCTCCTCAGGATCGCGAACTTCGGGAAGCTGTTCGACTTCCGGTAGGGCCTAGGCGACCAGGTACTCGACCAGCATGCCGGAAGTGCGCCGCAGTCGGCGCGACATCAGCTTGGCCAGGTTGAGCATGAAGCGGTAGGCGAGCAGCGGGGTATCGGCGGCCAGGCGTCCCATATTTTCCCCGGAAAGCACCAGCAGCATGCAATCGGAGTCCGCGACGCAGGTGGCGGAGCGGCGCTCGCGGTCGAGCAAGGCCATCTCGCCGACGATGCGGCCGCGGCCCTCGTGGCAGAGGAGCTGCGCGCCGTGCTCGCCCCCCTTGAAGACCGACAGCTTGCCTTCCGCGACGATCACCATGTGGTCGCCGGGATCGCCTTCGGCGAAGACCACCTCGCCCTTCTTCTTGTCGACCTTGGTCAGATAGCGCGCGATCACGCGCAGCTCGGGATAGGAGAAGTCCTGAAACAGGTCGAGGCCGTCGATGATGCTCGCTACGTCGGGGGGCATGGCATTCCGCGAAAGGCAGCCAGGGCATAGGGCTGGAGCGGCGAGCATAGTGTCACCGCGCGCCGGAGAAAATAGGGTAAACCCTAACCCGCGATTTCGCCTGCCGGGCCGTCGGGGAGGAGGCCGTCCGGCGGCGTCCGGGCGCGATCGAGCTTCACTTTCAGGCCGAGCGCCGGCCAGTGAAGCTCGTCATGGCGCGGACGCTGGATATGGTAGAGCTGCTCGGCCGGCGCCTCGGCAAGGCGCGGATGTTCGGCAAACGGGAAGAACAGGGGCAGGCCGTCGACGAGGACGGAAAAACCGCGCGGCCCGCGGGCGACAACTTGCGGCGGGTGTCCATAAGGACGGGGCATGCGATCTCCTTCGGTGGTTGGATCGTCGACTCGGTGACGGCGACCGCGATGCAGTATGGCCACCGCGAACGCGGAGCGCCATAAGACAACTTCCTGTTTGGGGACGCGATCAGTGCGGAAAAGGGTTTGGCGATTTGCTTACCACCGAAGCGATAAGCGTTGCGCCCGCGGTTTTCTCAAGCGGCCTGCCTGGCGGCCGCCGCTAGTCGCCGGGGAACAGATGCTTGCGAATCACCGCCGGAAACTTCTTGGGCGAACGGATGCGCAGTTGCTTGTTGACGTTGAATCGGCCGAACACCACCTCGACGTCGGTGATCGCCACCCCGAACTTCGCAGCGAGAAACCGGACCATGTGATCGGTGGCACGGCCCCGCACCGGGGCTTCCGTCACGCTGATGTTCAGCTGATCGCCCGAGGGCTTGCCGATCGCGTCCTTGCCGGCGCCCGGCTTCCCCAGCACATTGAGGACCAGCGTATCGCCGTCCCAGGCGCAGAAGGAATCGATCTGCGTTCCCTTGGATCTGCTTTTCCGTGCGCCACCGGCTGTCTTCGGCATGGGGGACGAGGGGGAGCCAGCCTGTGCCAACGATCAGCGCTGCCTTCCGACGATCGACAGCGCCACAGCTTCCGCCGCCCTGATGCCGTCGACGCCGGCGGACAGGATGCCCCCCGCGTATCCCGCGCCCTCGCCGGCCGGATACAGCCCGCGCGTGTTGATGCTCTGGAGATCCTCCCCGCGCCGGATGCGGATCGGCGAAGAGGTGCGGGTTTCGACGCCCGTCATCACGGCGTCTTCCATCGCGTAGCCGTGGATCTGCTTGTCGAAGGCGCGGATGGCTTCGCGCAGCGCGGCGACGACGAAAGGCGGCAGGCACAGCGATAGATCGGTCCAATGCACGCCGGGCTGGTAGGAAGGATCGACGGGACCCGGGGCCACGGACGGACGGCCGGCGAGGAAATCGCCGACGCGCTGCGCCGGGGCGCGATAATCGCCGCCGCCGGCCTCGAAGGCCTTGCTTTCCCATTGGCGCTGGAACTCAATGCCGGCGAGCGGATGGCCCGGGTAATCGACCTCGGGGCTGATGTCCACCACCAGTCCGCTGTTGGCATTGCGCTCGGCGCGCGAGTACTGGCTCATGCCGTTGGTGACGACGCGGCCGGGCTCCGAGGTGGCGGCGACCACCTGGCCGCCCGGGCACATGCAGAAGCTGTAGGCCGAACGGCCGTTGCTGCAGTGGTGCACCAGCTTGTAGTCGGCGGCACCGAGCAGCGGGTGGCCGGCGAACTTGCCGAAGCGCGCGCGATCGATCAGCGCCTGTGGGTGCTCGATGCGCACGCCGATGGAGAAGGGCTTCGCCTCGATGTGGACGCCGCGGTCGAAGAGCATCTGGAACGTATCGCGCGCGCTGTGGCCGACGGCCAGCACCACGTGCTGCGCCGCGATGCGCTCGCCGTTCGCCAGCTTCACCGCGCGCACCTGCCCGGAGCCGTCCGCCTGCCGCTCGATCTCGATGTCCTCGACCCGCGCGCCGAATCGGATCTCGCCGCCCAGCCCGATGATGGTCGCGCGCATGTGCTCGACCATGGCGACGAGGCGGAAGGTGCCGATGTGCGGCTTGCTGACGTAGAGGATCTCGGGCGGAGCGCCGGCCTTGACGAATTCCTCCAGCACCTTGCGGCCGCGGTATTGGGGGTCCTTGATCTGGCTGTGCAGCTTGCCGTCGGAGAAGGTGCCGGCGCCGCCTTCGCCGAACTGGACGTTCGACTCGGGGTCGAGCTTGCCCTGGCGCCATAGTCCCCAGGTGTCCTTGGTGCGTTCGCGCACCGCCTTGCCGCGTTCGAGGATGATCGGCCGGAAGCCCATCTGCGCGAGCAGCAGGCCGGCGAACAGGCCGCAGGGTCCGGTGCCGACGACCACGGGCCGCGACGCAGACGCCTCGGGCGCCTGCGCCACGAAGCGGTAGCGCATGTCGGGCGCGAAAGCGATGTGGCGGTCGCCGTCCAGTCGCTTCATCACCGCGGCTTCGTTCCGGATCTCGACGTCGACCGCATAGACGAACACGATGTTCGACTTCTTGCGTGCGTCGTAGCCGCGGCGGAACACTTCCAGCTTGAGCAGGTCGGCATCGGCGATGCCCAGGCGCTTGCACGCGGCGCTGCGCAGGGCCTCTTCCGGATGGTCGAGCGGCAGCCTGATTTCGTTGATTCTCAGCATGGAGCGATGCGGTTCAGCCGCCGAAGCGCCGCAGCCCGTCGAGGTCGCGGATGGTGATGCCGCCATATTCGACGCTGAGGAAGCCGCCATCCTCGAGCGCCTTCAGCGAGCGATTGACGCGCTGCCGCGAGACGCCGGCCAGGTAGCCGATCTCTTCCTGCGAGACGGAGAGCTGCGGGCCGAGCCCGGGATAGAGGATGGGGTTGAACAGGCCGGCCAGGCAGCGCGCCACGCGCGTGTCGGTGTCGAGCAGCCGTTCGGACTCGAGCAGGCCGATGAACTGGCCGAGGCGCTCGTTCAGCTGCGCCAGCAGGAAGCGGTTGAACGGGATGCTATGGTCGAGCAGCCAGAGGAAGGTATCGCGGCGCATGCAGGCGACGCGCGTGTCGCGCAGCGCGATGACGTCGTAGCGGCGCGGCTCGTCCTTGAGCACCGAGCCTTCGCCGAACCAGCCGCCGGCCGGGATGCCGGTGTAGGTCGCGGTCTTGCCGCTGACCCAGTCGGAGGACATCTTCGCCAGCCCCTGGATGATGCCGAACCAGCAGTCGACCGGCTCGCCCTTGCGGCAGATGAATCCCCCGGCCGGGACATGGCGTTCGAAGGTGCCCTTCTCGACGCGCTCGGCTTCGGCGGGAGTCAGCCCAGCGGCCCAGCGCGAGGATCTGAGCGCTTCGGCGAGGGTCGGCGATTTTTTGTCCTGATTGTCGGCCACATGACAATTATAGGCCCGGGGCCATCTTAGACTGCCGTAAGCCAAAGGAAAGAAACGCGGGACTAGAATGCCCGCGACACCGACAGACCGCGCTGCGCCTCGCGCCAGCAACAAAGCGGCAAGGCAGGAAAGAGGAGATTCATCGATGGTGGCAACGCCCGAGGGCGGCGCGCTCGATACGTTCCCGCGCCTGTTGATGCATCACGCTGCGGTGCGCGGCGACCGTCCTGCCGTGCGCGAGAAGGACCTCGGCATCTGGCAGACCCGCACCTGGTCGCAGGTGGCCGAGGAGACCCGGGCGCTGGCCTGCGGCCTGGCGGAACTCGGCTTCAAGCGCGGCGACCGCCTCGCCATCGTCGGCGACAATCGGCCGCGGCTCTACGGCGCCATGCTGTCGGCGCAGATGCTCGGTGGCATCCCCGTCCCCATGTACCAGGACGCGATCGCGGCGGAGATGGTGTTCGTGATGCAGGATGCCGGCATCCACATCGCCATCGCGGAGGACCAGGAGCAGGTCGACAAGCTGCTCGAGATCAAGGACCAGTGCCCCGAGCTGCAGCACATCGTATACGACGACCCGCGCGGCATGCGGCACTACTCGCAGCCGTTCCTGCACAGCTGCGACGAAGTCGTCGCGATGGGGCGCATCCACAACCGCAACCATCCCGATTTCATCGCCGGTGAAATCGCCAAGGGCCGGCCGGACGACGTTTCCGTGATGCTCTACACCTCGGGCACGACCGGCAAGCCCAAGGGCGTGTGCCAGACGCATCGCGCCTTCATCGCCGCCGGCGAAGGCGGCGTCGCCATCGACCGCCACAGCGAGAACGACGAGGTGCTCTCCTACCTGCCGATGGCCTGGGTCGGCGACCACCTGTTCTCCTTCGCGCAGGCGATCGTCGCCGGCATGACCATCAATTGCCCGGAATCCGGCGACACCGTGATGACCGACATGCGCGAGATCGGCCCCACCTACTACTTCGCCCCGCCGCGCGTGTTCGAGAACATGCTGACGCAGGTGATGATCCGCATGGAAGACGCCGGGACCGTCAAGCGCCGGATGTTCCATTACTTCATGGACGTGGCGAAGCGCTGCGGCGCCGAGATCCTCGACGGCCGCCCGGTGCCGGCCAGGGACCGGCTGCTCTACGCGCTGGGGAACCTGCTGGTGTATGGGCCGCTGCGCAACACGCTGGGACTCTCGCGCATCCGCGTCGCCTACACGGCGGGGGCGGCGATCGGGCCCGACCTGTTCCGCTTCTACCGCTCGATCGGCATCAACCTCAAGCAGCTCTACGGCCAGACGGAGACCTGCGCCTTCATCTGCGTCCAGCCCGACAGCGAGGTGAAGTTCGATACCGTCGGCAAGCCGACGCCGGGCGTCGACATCAGGATCGCCGACAACGGCGAGATCCTGGTCAAGGGCCCGACGCTGATGAAGGAGTACTACCGACGCCCGGAAGCGACCGCGGAGTCGATCAATCCCGACGGCTACTTCATGACCGGCGACGCCGGCTTCATCGACGCCGACGGGCACCTGAAGATCATCGACCGCGCCAAGGACGTCGGCAAGCTCTCGGGCGGCGCGATGTTCGCGCCCAACTACATCGAGAACAAGCTCAAGTTCTTCCCCCACGTCAAGGAAGCGGTCTGCTTCGGCCATGACCGCGACGAAGTCTGCGCCTTCATCAACATCGACATGGGCGCGGTCGGCAACTGGGCGGAGCGCCGCAACATCGCCTACTCGGGCTACACCGACCTCGCCGGCAAGGCGCAGGTGCTGGAACTGGTGCGCGAATGCGTCGAGCAGGTCAACGCCGAGCTGGCGGGCGACGACATGACCGCCGACACGCAGATCCACCGCTTCCTGGTGCTGCACAAGGAGCTGGACCCGGACGACGACGAGCTGACCCGCACGCGCAAGGTGCGGCGCGGCTTCATCGCCCAGAAGTACGCCGTGCTGATCGAGGCGCTGTACGGCGGAAAGGCCAGCCAGTTCATCGAGACCGAGGTCAAGTTCGAGGACGGCCGCCGCGGCAAGGTTGCGGCCGACCTGGCCATCCGCGAGGCGAAGGTCTTCGCGGCCGAAGCAGCGAAGAAGGCGGCGTAGCCATGGCACGCGAGATCGGCGACGTCGTCCTCGACCTGCGCAACATCTCGCTGCGCTTCGGCGGCGTCAAGGCGCTGACCGACATTTCCTTCGACGTGCGCGAGCACGAGATCCGCGCCATCATCGGCCCCAACGGCGCCGGCAAGAGTTCGATGCTCAACGTCATCAACGGCGTCTACCAGCCCCAGGAAGGCGAGATCGTCTTCCACGGCGAGCGGCGCCGCGACATGGACACCCACGCGGCGGCGGAGGCCGGCATCGCCCGTACCTTCCAGAACATCGCGCTGTTCAAGGGCATGAGCGTGCTCGACAACCTGATGACCGGCCGCAACCTGATGATGAAGTGCAGCTTCCTCGAGCACGCGCTCTGGTGGGGGCGCGCGCGCAGCGAGGAGCTGGCGCACCGCGAGAAGATCGAGGAGGTGATCGACTTCCTCGAGATCGAGCACATCCGCAAGACGCCGGTGGGCCGCCTGCCCTACGGCCTGCAGAAGCGCGTCGAGCTCGGCCGCGCGCTGGCCGCGGAGCCGAAGATGCTCTTGCTCGACGAGCCGATGGCCGGCATGAACGTCGAGGAGAAACAGGACATGTGCCGCTTCATCCTCGACGTCAATGACCAGTTCGGCACCACGATCGTGCTGATCGAGCACGACATGGGCGTGGTGATGGACATCTCCGATCGCGTCGTGGTGCTCGACTATGGCCGGAAGATCGGCGACGGCGTGCCGGAAGAGGTGAAGAGCAATCCCGAGGTCATTGCCGCTTATCTCGGCACCCAGCACTGAGGATCCCCAGACCATGTCATTTTTCTTCGAGGTTCTGA
>DASVZD010000138.1:0-8510 GCA_036391815.1 Rhodocyclaceae bacterium | reverse complement strand
ACGGCCGCCGAGGCGCTGAAGAAGACGCTCCTCATGTTCGACGCCTTCCACGACGTGAAGGAGAAGGCCGAAGCCGGCAACGCGCACGCGAAGGCCGTCATGCAGTCGTGGGCCGACGCCGAGTGGTTCACCTCGCGTCCGGAAGTGCCGCAGTCGATGACGGTCACGATCTTCAAGGTCACCGGCGAGACCAACACCGACGACCTCTCCCCGGCCCCTGACGCCTGGAGCCGTCCCGACATCCCGCTGCACGCGCTGGCGATGCTGAAGAACCCGCGCCCAGGCATCGAAGCCGACAAGGCCGGCGAACGCGGCCCGATCAAGCAGCTCGAAGCGCTCAAGTCCAAGGGCAACCTCGTCGCCTACGTCGGCGACGTCGTCGGCACCGGCTCCTCGCGCAAGTCCGCCACCAACTCCGTGCTGTGGTTCACCGGCGAGGACATCCCCTACGTCCCCAACAAGCGCTTCGGCGGCGTCTGCCTCGGCTCCAAGATCGCCCCGATCTTCTACAACACCATGGAAGACGCCGGCGCGCTGCCGATCGAACTGGACGTCAACAAGATGGACATGGGCGACGTCGTCGAACTGCGTCCCTATGACGGCAAGGCGCTGAAGAACGGCGAAGTGATCTCCGAGTTCAAGGTCAAGTCCGACGTCATCTTCGACGAAGTGCGCGCCGGCGGCCGCATCCCGCTGATCATCGGCCGCGGCCTCACCGCCAAGGCGCGCGAAACGCTGGGCCTCGCGCCCTCCACCCTGTTCCGCGTCCCCGGCGCCCCGGCCGACACCGGCAAGGGCTACTCGCTGGCGCAAAAGATGGTCGGCCGCGCCTGCGGCCTGCCCGAGGGCAAGGGCGTCCGCCCGGGCACCTACTGCGAACCCAGGATGACCTCGGTCGGCTCGCAGGACACCACCGGCCCGATGACCCGCGACGAACTCAAGGACCTGGCCTGCCTCGGCTTCTCCGCCGACCTGGTGATGCAGTCCTTCTGCCACACCGCCGCCTATCCGAAGCTGGTCGACGTCAAGACGCACCGCACCCTGCCCTCCTTCATCACGGCGCGCGGCGGCATCTCGCTGCGCCCGGGCGACGGCGTGATCCACTCCTGGCTCAACCGCTTCCTGCTGCCGGACACCGTCGGCACCGGCGGCGACAGCCACACGCGCTTCCCGATCGGCATCTCCTTCCCGGCCGGCTCCGGCCTCGTCGCCTTCGCCGCGGCGACCGGCGTCATGCCGCTCGACATGCCCGAATCGGTGCTGGTCCGCTTCAAGGGCAAGCTCAACCCCGGCATCACGCTGCGCGACCTGGTCAACGCCATTCCCTACTACGCCATCAAGCAGGGCCTGCTGACGGTCGAGAAGAAGGGCAAGAAGAACATCTTCTCCGGCCGCATCCTCGAGATCGAAGGCCTGCCGGATCTCAAGGTCGAACAGGCCTTCGAGCTGACCGACGCCTCCGCCGAGCGCTCCGCCGCCGGCTGCTCGGTGCGCCTCAATCGCGAGCCGATCGTCGAGTACCTGCGCTCGAACATCACGCTGATGAAGTGGATGATCGCCGAAGGCTACGAGGACAAGCGCACGCTGGCCCGCCGCATCAAGGCCATGGAAGACTGGATCGCCACCGGCAAGCTGCTCGAACCCGATGCGAACGCCGAGTACGCCGCCGTGATCGAGATCGATCTCGCCGACGTCAAGGAGCCGATCCTCGCCTGCCCGAACGATCCGGACGACGTGAAACTCCTGTCCGAAGTCGCCGGCGACAAGATCGACGAAGTCTTCATCGGCTCGTGCATGACCAACATCGGCCACTTCCGCGCGGCAGGCAAGGTGCTCGACGGCAAGACCGACATCCCCACGCGCCTGTGGATCGCCCCGCCTACCAAGATGGACGCCATGATCCTCAACGAGGAAGGCTACTACTCGGTGCTCGGCAAGTCCGGCGCGCGCATGGAAATGCCCGGCTGCTCGCTGTGCATGGGCAACCAGGCGCAGGTGCGCAAGGGAAGCACGGCAGTGTCGACCTCGACGCGCAATTTCCCGAACCGCCTCGGCATCGACACCCGCGTGTATCTGTCCTCGGCGGAACTCGCCGCGGTGTGCGCGCTGATGGGCAAGATCCCGACCGTTGCCGAATATATGGAGCAAGTGCAGGCGGTCAATGCCAAGGCGGCCGACGTCTACCGCTACATGAACTTCGACCAGATCGCGGAATTCAAGGAGGTCGCGGACGGCGTGGCGGTCTGACGAGACGGCTTGTTCAGGGTCTTGGCCCCGCTCCGGCGGGGCTCTTTCTTTTCAGAACTCCTCGTACCTGCGCCAGTAGCGCGGGAAGCGGGGCAGCCCGTCCTTGGTCAATTGCTGGTAGCGATAGGTCACGATCGCCCCGAGTTCCGGTGGATGCCGCCGGAACCTGTCGCTCAGCCCGGAGCCCAGCCTGAACTCCCGGCCATCCGGGGTGCGCATGCGAAGCGCTCCAGTGAGGCCTGCCAACCGGCCTCGCCCAGGCTCGTAGCCGACCACCGTGGCTTCGGCGTCCATCCAGGGCTTCATCTTCAGCAGATCGCCGGTGCGGCCCGCCGCGTATGGCGCGGCAGCGCGATGCAGCACCAGGCCCTCGCCTCCGCTCCCGACGACCTCGTCCAGCTTTGCCGCCAGTTCGCGGCGATCCTTGACGCGAATCTGCTCCACCACGCCGAGCCACGAAATGCCCGCGCTGGCCACGACGGAGTCCATCCGCGCCCGGCGTTCGGTAAACGAACCGGCGCCGCCGGGCAGCTCGAACACCATGTAGACGACGCGCCGCCATTCGGCGTCGACGGGTTTCGTCTTGCGCACGATTCCCGAAAGTTCGTCGAAGCGGCCGCGCTCCAGCCACAATTCGCCGTCGAGCGGCTGAGCCGGCAGACCGGCAAGAAACCACGCGGGTGCCGGCACGCGCCGTCCGCTGCGGAAGCGCAGGTCGCGGCCGTCCCAGATCGCGCGGACGCCATCGAGCTTTTCGCTGACCCAGTAGTCCGCCGGATCGGCATCCGCCCGCCAGGCGTCGACGAGCGGTACGGCGGGCGGCGCCTGCCGCGCTTCATCCAGCGCGATCGGTGACGTCGGGGGAGATTCAGCGAAGCTGCCGCCGGCAAAGCACCCTGCCAAGGCCACGACCAACAGGCGACGCTGCATGATCTCCTCCTTTCAGTGCTCCTTTCCGTCCGCCCGCGGCCGCCACAGGAGCGGCACGAGGCGCCAGGCAAGCATGCCGAAGCAAAGAAGCCAGCAAGCGGCAGCAAGCACGATCCAGGTCGAGTATCCGGCGGGATAAAGCTGCGGCGCGACGACCCGGAGCACGAATGCTAACATCATTATGCGAATAGCATTGACATCCACCGCATCGAAGGCCACCTTGCGGCCCGTATGGCCCTTCGATATCCGGATCATCAGCGCCGGAGTTATCAGTCCCATCGCGCCGAACGTGAAGACGTGCACCGCCACCGTCCCAACCCAGGCCGGATTCGCCAGGCGATCCGCCACGTCCAGGACCAGTTGCAGGATCAGCGCCGCATAGCCGAGGTACATGATGCCGATGTCGAGGCGCCGCATGGCCAGTTGCGGCTTCCAGAAAAGGAATCGTCCCAGGAGCAGCACAGCCAGCAACAGCTCCGCCGCGACGGCCAGCGAGGACGGCAATAGCGCTGTGGCGACCAGGAACAACGCCGTGAGCTTGATCGCCATGTCGAGTTTCGGGTTGCGCAGGATCTCGACCTGGAACACTCCCCTCATGAACTGGGTCAGCGTGCGTTCGAGCATGATGAGGAAGGACAGGCGGAACAGCGCGATCGCGGTGATCCATCCCGCCTGAAAACCGTCCGGGCTGAGCAGCAAGTACTTGGCCGCGACGAACAGCGGCAGGGCCAGAACGAAAAGGTAGTTGTCCCGGAAGGTGTCGGTCTTGCGATGGCGGACCAGCGTCCAGAGCAGCATCGCTATGACCGAGACGAGGAAAAGGAAGTTGGACAACAGGAACAGCGGCGCGGGCCACGAGGCGCCGAACCACATGCCCGCCCGCTCGAACAGCCACGCGGCCACGAGAAAGACCAGCCAGCCGCCGTGGTAGCCCCGGATGCCGACCCAGTTCTTGGTGGCAGTCAGCAGGAAGCCGCCGAGAACCGCCCAGCCGAAGCCGAAGAACATCTCGTGCGCATGCCACTGGATGATGGAAAACGAGGCCGGAGGCCCCGGCAACGTTCCCGTGTAGATCAGTGCCCACAGGACGGGCAGGAGCGCGCCTGCCAGGCACGCGAGGGTAAAGAACGGGCGGAAGCCCGCAAGCCATACGGGATGGGAAACGGGTTTCAAGGGATCAGACCATCGGGTTGCGTGTCAGGGGTCGTCGCAGGGACGGCTTGCCGCGCATACCGTCCAGCCGGCGCTCGCAAACTCCCTGCGGAATGGCTTCATCTTGCTACAAACCGCCGCTGCGGTCCAGCGATCGCGTAAACGACAACGCCGGCGGCGAAGGCTTCGCCGCCGGCGCTGCTCGGGAACCGCGATTACTTCGTCGAGGCAGCCGGAGCCGCTTCGCTCTTCGATTCCTGCTTCTCGTGCTTCTTGTGGTGACGCTTGTGCACGGTCTTCTTCGCTGCGGTGGCTTCGTGGGCCGTCCCCGGCGTGGCAGGCGCCGCATCGGCGGCGAAGACGGAAGCGGCAAACAGACCGGCGATCAGTGCGGCAAGAGCTTTGGACATTCTGGTGTCTCCTCTGTTGGGGCCAACAACATGTTGGTCAGTCCCAATAACGCCGGGAGAAGAAGCGCGATGACGCGCGAAGTGTAAAGCTTTGTGTCGCGCCTTCAGCGCCCATGCCGGATATCGGGCCGCGGTTCGAACGCCACGCATGGAGCCCCGGCTGCAGCGACGATCTCGTTCTGGGGAGACTGCTTGCTCTTAAAGCTCATGGCACGGCAGCCGTAGGGGAAATTCACGTCGTGCGTGATGAAGTAGTGCCTGCATCGCGCGCAACTCGGCTTACCGTCAGCCAGCGTCACTTTGCCCCCTGCCAAAAGGAAAAACCCGCGCAAGGCGGGTTTTTCGATGATATTGGTCGGGGCGGCGGGATTCGAACTCGCGACCCCTTGCACCCCATGCAAGTGCGCTACCAGGCTGCGCTACGCCCCGACTGAGCGGCGGATTATAG
Source organism: Rhodocyclaceae bacterium (assembly GCA_036391815.1). Classification (GTDB taxonomy): domain Bacteria; phylum Pseudomonadota; class Gammaproteobacteria; order Burkholderiales; family Rhodocyclaceae; genus Nitricoxidireducens. The sequence goes on along the minus strand of DASVZD010000138.1, from coordinate 3,323 downwards.
CAGCGTTGCGGCAGCTGTGCGGCTCACGCGCGCAGGAAATCGATGATGCTCGCAAGCTCGGCACGCAGCGCGAGCGGTGTGAGCGCGGGCGCCTGCGGCATCTCGCGCACTTCCACCTTGGCCGGCGATTCGTCGAGACGGTTGCGCGCGCCGCTGATGGTGAAGCCTTCGCGATAGAGCAGTTCGCGGATGCGGCGCACCAGGAGGACTTCGTGATGCTGGTAGTAGCGGCGGTTGCCGCGCCGCTTCACCGGCTTGAGCTGCGTGAACTCCTGCTCCCAGTAGCGCAGCACATGCGGTTTCACGCCGCACAGCTCGCTCACTTCGCCGATGGTGAAGTAGCGCTTGGCGGGGATCGGCGGAAGGTCGTCCTTGGGACTACTCGGCGTGTGCGTCGCCATGGAGCTTCAGGTTCTCGACGGTGCTCTTCAGTTTTTGGCTGGCATGGAAGGTAACCACGCGCCGTGCGGTGATCGGAATCTCTTCGCCGGTCTTGGGATTGCGGCCCGGACGCTGGGGCTTGTCGCGCAACTGGAAATTGCCGAAGCCGGACAGCTTCACCGTATCGCCGCTCTCCAGCGATGTCCGCACTTCCTCGAAGAAGGCCTCGACCATGTCTTTCGCTTCGCGCTTGTTGAGCCCGACCTTCTCGAACAGCAGGTCGGCGAGTTCCGCCTTCGTCAGCGTCATTCTTGTTCCCCGTTCCCTAATTCCTCAGCGCAGCCCCGAAACGGCTCTTTGCGGTTTCGACCAGCTGCGCGACTGCCACTTCCACTTCCGCGTCTGCCAGCGTCCGTCCAGTATCTTGCATAACTACCCGGAACGCAAGGCTTTTTTGCCCTTCCGGCAGTCCCTTGCCCTGGAACACGTCGAACAATTCGACGTTGCGCACGATGGCGGATGCGGTCTCCCCGAAAGCATCGATCAGCGGCTGCAGCGGCTGGTCCTGGGCGACCACCAGGGCGATGTCCCGCACCACCGAGGGGAAGCGCGAGACCTCCTCGTACTTGGGCATCGCAGCGACCAGCAGCGGGTCGATATGCACCTCGAACGCGACCGGCGCGGTGCCCAGTTCGTACTTCTGCACCCACTGCGGATGCAGTTCGCCGATCACGCCGACCTGCTCGCCGTCGAGCGACACTGCCGCGGCGCGGCCCGGATGCAGTGCCGGATGCTGGACCGGCTCAAAGCGCAATTGGCGCGGCGCGAAGATCGCCTCGAGGTCGGCCTTGATGTCGAAGAAATCGACCTTGCGCGAGGGCACGCCCCACTGCTCGGGTTGCGCGGTGCCGGCGGCGATGGCGGCCAGGCGCAGCGGCTGGCGGAAGCCGGGCACGCCGCCGGTGACCGCCGCGTCGCGCAGGAAGCAGCGGCCGACCTCGAAGGCGCGCACGCGCTCGGTCTGGCGCTTGCGGTTGGCAGCGACGGTGCCGACCAGGCCGCTGATGAGCGTCGTACGCATCACGCCCATCTGGCTGGCGATGGGGTTGGCGAGCACGATCGGGCTCGCGTTGCCGGCGAAGTCCGCCTCCCAGGCGGCTTCGACGAAACTGTAGTTGACCACCTCGTGGTAGCCGCGCTCGGCGACCAGGCGGCGCACCTGCATCGCGGTGCGGCGCGTCTCGGCGTTCGGCATCATCGCCAGCCGGCCTTGCGGCGGTTCGGAAGGCACGTTGTCGTAGCCATGCAGCCGTGCGATCTCCTCGATCAGGTCTTCCTCGATCTCGATGTCGAAGCGGTGCGAGGGCGGCGTGACGACGAACTCGTCGCCGTTGCGCGTGAAGGCGAAGTGCAGCCCGCCGATCAGCTTCTCAACCTGGTCGGCGGCGAGCGGGATGCCGATGACGCGCGCGGCGCGCGCCGTGCGCAGGCGCACCGGGGCGCGCTTGGGCAGTTGCGCGGGCTCGACGGCTTCGATGACAGGACCGGGCCGGCCGCCGCAGATGTCGACGATGAGCTGCGTCGCGCGCTCGATCGCCTTGCGCTGCAGTTCGAAGTCCACGCCACGCTCGTAGCGGTAGGAGGCGTCGCTGGAGAAGCCCAGCGCGCGCGCCTTGCCGGCGATCGCGACCGGCGCGAAGAAGGCGCTCTCGAGGAACAGATCGCTGGTGGCGTCGGAGATGCCGGAATGCTCGCCGCCCATGATGCCCGCGAGGGCCAGCGGCTTCGCCTCGTCGGCGATCAGCGCGGTGTCAGGCGTCGGGGTGACGGTCTGCTCGTTCAACAGCAGCAGTTGTTCGCCGGCCTTGGGCCAGCGCACATGGATGGCGCCGGCGAGTTCCGCGTCGTCGAAGGCGTGCAGCGGCTGGCCGAGCTCGAGCATCACGTAGTTGGTGACGTCGACCAGCGCGGAGATCGAGCGCACGCCGCAGCGCTCGATGCGCTGCTTCATCCAGTCGGGCGTCGGGGCTTTCGCGTTCACGCCGCGCACGATGCGGCCGCAGTAGCGCGGGCAGGCGGCGGGCGCGTCGAGTACCACGGCGCGCGTCTCGTCATGCACGGACGCGACTGGCGCAACCTCGGGCAGCTTGAGCGGCGCCCCCGTCAGTGCGGCGACTTCCCGCGCGATGCCGGTGAGCGACAGGCAGTCGGCGCGGTTCGGCGTCAGCTTGAGGGTGATCAGCGTGTCGTCGAGGTTCAGGTACTGGCGCACGTCCTGACCGATCGGCGCGTCGGACGGCAGCGGCAGCAGGCCGCCATGGTCTTCGGACAGGCCCAGCTCGCGCGCGGAGCACAGCATGCCGAAGCTCTCGATGCCGCGGACCTTGGCCTTCTTGATGTCGATGCCCGGCAGCTTGGCGCCGACCAGCGCGCAAGGAACGACCATGTCGGCCGCGACGTTGGGCGCGCCGCAGACGATCTGCAGCACGCCGTTGGCAGAACCGGTGTCGACTTTGCAGAGCTTGAGCTTGTCGGCGTCCGGATGCTTCTCCACGGAGAGCACGCGCGCGACGACGATGTTCGAGAACGCCGGCGCCACCGGCTTGGTCTCCTCGACTTCGAGACCCGCCATGGTCAGCAGGTGACAAAGCTCCTCGGTGGAGAGCGGCGGATTGACGAGGGCGCGCAGCCAGGATTCGGGGAATTGCATGGCTTATTGGAATTGCGAAAGGAAGCGCAGGTCGCCGTCGAAGAACAGGCGCAGGTCGTTGATGCCGTAGCGGAGCATCGTCAGGCGATCGGGGCCCATGCCGAAGGCGAAGCCGGTGTACTTCTCGGGATCGATGCCGCCGAAGCGCAGCACGTTGGGATGGACCATGCCGCAGCCGGCGATCTCCAGCCAGCGGCCCTCGAGTGCGCCGCTCATGAAGGCGACGTCGATC
>DASVZD010000137.1:0-2960 GCA_036391815.1 Rhodocyclaceae bacterium | reverse complement strand
GTTGACCTGGCCGACGCCGGCGTTCTGTTCTTCCGAAGCGGAAGTGATCTCCTGGATGAGGTCGGCGGTCTTGCGGGTGGCGGGGACGATCTCGTCGAGCAGCTTGCCGGCGCGCTCGGCCATGCCGACGGAGTTGCCGGCGAGCTGGCCGATCTCCTGGGCGGCGACCTGCGAGCGCTCGGCCAGCTTGCGGACTTCGGCGGCGACGACCGCGAAGCCCTTGCCGTGTTCGCCGGCGCGGGCGGCCTCGATGGCGGCATTGAGCGCCAAGAGGTTGGTCTGGTAGGCGATGTCGTCGATGATGCCGATCTTCCTGGCGATTTCCTTCATGGCGCCGACGGTCTGGGTGACGGCCTCGCCGCCCTCGGCGGCCTTGGCCGAGCCCTCGGCCGCGATGCCGTCGGTCACCTTCGCGTTCTCCGTGTTCTGCTGGACGGACACGGCCATCTGCTCGACGGATTCGCCGACGCGCGCGACGCTCGTTGCCTGCTCGCCGGCGCTTTTCGACAGCGACTGCGCAGTGGCGGAAATCGACCCGGTGGCGCCGCTCAATGCGTTCGCGCCGTCCCGCACACTGGCGATGGTCGTGGCCAGCTGGCGCACGGTATTGTTCACGGCGTCGCGCAGCTCGGCGAAGGCGCCCTTGTAGTCGCCTTCCATCGTCCGCGAGAGATCGCCGCCTTCGATCCGGCGCAATACGGCGAGGACCTCGCGCAAGCCCGCGTCGCTGCTTGCCGCGATGCGGTTGAGTCCCTCGGCCGCCTGCAGATGGAAGCCGGTCTTGCCGTCGACCGCGATGCGCCTGGAGAAGTCTCCGTCCGCCGCGGCGGCGACGAGCGCCGCGATGTCCTGCTCGGCTGCCACCTCGGCGCTGCGGTCGCTCCATTCCACCGCGGTACCCAGGCGCTCGCCCTTGTCGCCGAGGATGGGGCTTGCGACGATCCTCAGGGTCAGCCCTTCGAAGCGGGTGGTGCTCTCGGTCGGCCCCGTAAGCGCTGCCAGCTGGCGCCGCCGGCCGGCCGGGTCGCGATGGAAGCCGTCGATGTTGCTGCCGACCATGCGGGCGGCATCGAAGTTGGGCACCGCCTTGCGCAGGGTCGGCTCGAGCCGCGTCATCAGGGCGCGGGCCGATTTGTTGGCGTAGACGATCGTGCCGTCCGGGGCCGACATCATCATGTTGACCGCCGCGCCGTCGAGCGCGGTCTTGATGCGCTGGGCTTCCTTCGCCGCGCGGTCGCCGGCCGCGAGCGAGGCCGCCATGCGCTTGAGGGCCGCCATCACGCTGCTGTCGTCGCCCTCCCTCAGGACGATTTCGTGCCCGTAGTCGCCGGCGGCGATCCGGTTGGCGGCCGCCATGGCGTTTGCCGGCTCGTCGCCGAGCTCGGCCAGGATGCTGCGCGACAGGCGCCAGCCGAGCAGCACGCCGGTCATGGCCGCCAGCACGATGCCTGCGATCACCGCGGCCCGCATCCAGGCGTAGCGGCGCACGGCGGCCTCGTTGTCCGCCTTGGCGAGCGCCTGGGTCTTGGCCAGCAGTGCATCGCCGGTTTCACGCAGCTTCTTGAATTCCGGGTTGACCTGCCGCAGCAGCAGAACGTGGGCCTGGGCGTAGTCGCCCGCCTTGATGGCCGCGAGGATCGGGTTGGTTGCGATGTCGCGGTAGCGGCCGCGCGCCTCCAGGTAGGTGTCGAACAGCCGCCTTTCCTCCGCGCTTACCGGCAGCGAGCGGTACTCCTCGTCGAGGACGGCCATTTCCTTGCGGTTGGCCTCCATGACATCGAAGTGCATGGAGAGCGCATGGTCGTGCAGCTTGGCGTAGGCGGTGTCCGGATTGTGCTGCAGCGCCAGCATGATCTGCGAGCGGTTGTCGTTGGTCAGCGTGAGCAGCCGGCCGACGACCTGGGTGGACCTCAGATCGCCTTGGTAGGCCTCTTCGAGGTCGTGCACCGTGGACGACATGCCGGCGAGGCCGACAAGGCCCGCGGCGAGCGCCAGCGCGACGACGACGCCCACCAGCATGGCCATGCGGCCCTTGATTGTCCTTGTCATGATGTTGCCTGGCTGGGGGTCACTGGGCGGCCGGTTGCCGGCCCGCGGCGGAGACGACGGCGACCTCGTCGATGGAGAGGATTCGATCGACCGCGAGCAGGACGACGAAGTTGCCGTTGACCTTGCCCATGCCCGAGATGAAATCGATGCGGATGCGCGCGCCGAACTGCGGCGGCGGCTCGATCTCGGACGGCGGGATCTCGAGCACCTCGGAGACGGCGTCGACGACGATGCCCATCTCCTGGCGGCCCTTCTCGGACTCGACCTCGATGATGACGATGCAGGTGCGCTTGGTGTTCTCGCGCGGTTCGCGGCCGAAGCGCACCGCGAGGTCGACGACGGGGACGACCGCGCCGCGCAGGTTGATGACGCCGCGGATGAAGGGCGGCGTCATCGGCACCTCGGTCAGCTGGCCGTACTCGATGATCTCGCGGATGGAGAGGATGCCGATGGCGAACATCTCGTCGCCGAGCGTGAAGGTCAGGTACTGCTGCTGCTCGCCGGCGGCGGACTCCGCGACGATCGCCTGCTTGGCCGGGACGGCGAGTTGGGTGTTTTCCTGCATGGGGGTCTCCTAGAAGCGCGCGAAGTCTTTTTCGTTGATGTCGAGGGCGACGCCGTTGCCGCGCTTGCGCGGCGAGGCGGCCGGTGCCAGGGCCGGCTTGGCGCGCCCGCCGGTGCCGAGGTTGAAGAAGCTCATCAGCTGCTGCAGGTTGTTGGCCTGGGAGGACATCTCCTCGGCGGTGGCGGCGAGTTCCTCGGAAGCGGAGGCGTTCTGCTGGGTGATCTGGTTCAACTGCCCCATGGCGGTGTTGACCTGGCCGACGCCGGCGCTCTGCTCCTCGGAAGCGGAAGTGATCTCCTGGATGAGGTCGGCGGTCTTGCGGGTGGCGGGGACGATCTCGTCGAGC
>DASVZD010000136.1:0-31205 GCA_036391815.1 Rhodocyclaceae bacterium | reverse complement strand
AATCAGTAAAGAAGACCGGGCGGCTGGTTGTGGCTGATACCGGCTGGAAGACAGGCGGCGTGATCGGCGCCAGCAGGCGCAGCAGGATCGAGAAGCCTTCGGTCGCCACGGCGTCCCAACCGGGCGCCTCCTTCGGCGCCTTCTCCAGGGCGTTCAGCATCTTCATCGTCGCCGAAGCGACGGTGTTGAACTGCATCTTGCCGAGGTCGTAGTTCGCCTGCTTGAGCGTCAGGTGCAGTTCGCGGCGCACGTCGGCGAGCGCGCCCGGCAGGGACGCCGGCATGGCGGGATTGGCCGCCGCGGCATCGCGCAGGGCATAGCCGAAGGCCCAGACGCGGCGCAGGAAGCGGTAGGCGCCTTCGACGCCGGAATCCGACCACTCGAGCGTCTGTTCCGGCGGGCTGGCGAACATCATGAAGAAGCGCGCCGTATCCGCGCCGTATTGCTCGATCAGCGCCTGCGGGTCGACGCCGTTGCGCTTCGACTTCGACATGGTGCCGATGCCGCCGTAGTCGACCGGGCGTCCATCGGCCTTGCTGGTGGCGCCGGTGACGTGGCCGCCTTCGTCGCGGACCAGGTCGACTTCCTCGGGTGCGAAGTACTCGATGCCGCCCTTGTCGGTGCGGCGCGAGAAGATGTGGTTGAGCACCATGCCCTGCGTCAGCAGGTTGGCGAAGGGCTCGTCATACTTGACCAGCCCGACGTCGCGCATCACCTTGGTCCAGAAGCGCGAGTAGAGCAGGTGCAGGATGGCGTGCTCGATGCCGCCGATGTACTGGTCGACCGGCATCCAGTAGGCGGTGCCGGCGTCGACCATTTTGTCATTGGCGCTGCGCGTCGCCGCGTCCGTGCAGTAACGCGCGTAGTACCAGGACGAGTCGACGAAGGTGTCCATCGTGTCCGTCTCGCGGCGCGCCGGCTTGCCGCATTTCGGGCAGGTGCAGGCGAGGAAGTCCTCGCGGCGGTTCAATGGATTGCCGGAGCCGTCCGGCACGCAGTCCTCGGGCAGCACGACGGGTAGCTGGTCGTCGGGCACCGGCACCGAGCCGCAGCTCTCGCAATGGACGATCGGGATCGGGCAGCCCCAGTAGCGCTGGCGCGAGACGCCCCAGTCGCGCAGGCGCCACTGCACCTGCTTGTCGCCGAGGTCCTTGTCCTTGAGATCGGCGGCGATGGCGTCGACGGCCGCCTCATAGGAAAGCCCGTCGTACTTGCCGGAATTGACGCAGTGGCCGCGGTTCTTGTCGCCGTACCATTCGCGCCAGCCGTCGAGCGAGAAGTCCTCGCCTTCCACGGCGATCACCTGCTTGATCGGCAGGCCGTACTTCCTGGCGAAGCCGAAGTCGCGCTCGTCGTGCGCCGGCACGGCCATCACCGCGCCTTCGCCGTAGCTCATCAGCACGTAGTTGCCGACCCAGACCTCGACCTTCTCGCCGGTCAGCGGATGGGAGACCGTGATGCCCGTCGGCATGCCCTTCTTCTCCATGGTCGCCAGGTCGGCTTCCATGACGGAGCCGTGCTTGCATTCGTCGATGAAGGCAGCGAGCTGCGGGTTGTCCTGCGCGGCGCGCGCGGCGAGCGGATGCTCGGCGGCGACGGCGCAGAAGGTCACGCCCATGATGGTGTCGGCGCGCGTGGTGAACACCCACAGCAGGTCCTTCTTGCCGTCGAGCTCATACGGGAAGGCGAAGCGCACGCCGTAGCTCTTGCCGATCCAGTTGGCCTGCATCAGCTTCACGCGCTCGGGCCAGCCCGGCAGCGTGTCGAGCGCGGAGAGCAGTTCATCGGCGTATTGCGTGATGCCCAGGTAGTAGCCGGGAATCTCGCGCTTTTCGACCGGGGCGCCGGTGCGCCAGCCGCGGCCCTCGATGACCTGCTCGTTGGCCAGCACGGTCTGGTCGACCGGGTCCCAGTTCACCACCTGGGTCTTCTTGTAGGCGATGCCTTTCTCCAGCATGCGCAGGAACAGCCACTGGTTCCACTTGTAGTAGTCGGGCTTGCAGGTCGCCAGTTCGCGCTCCCAGTCGAGGGCGAAGCCCAGCGACTTGAGCTGCTTCTTCATGTAGGCGATGTTCTCGTAGGTCCACTTCGCCGGCGGCACGTTGTTCTGCATCGCCGCGTTCTCCGCGGGGAGGCCGAAGGCGTCCCAGCCCATCGGCTGCAGCACGTTGTAGCCCTTCATCCGGTGGTACCGGGACAGCACATCGCCGATGGTATAGTTCCGCACATGCCCCATATGCAGCTTGCCGGACGGATAGGGGAACATCGACAGACAGTAGTACTTGGGCTTGGCGGCATCCCGGGCAGCGCGGTGGGCGCCGGTGGATTCCCAATGATCCTGGGCGGCTCTTTCGATTTCGGTCGGATGGTATTTTTCCTGCATGGCCCGGACTACCTGATGTCTCTACGCAAAGAGGGCGATTATACGCGCCGCCCCTAGCCCAACGGATTTGAAAGGATCGTCGATGCAAGCGTTGAAGCGCCTCCTCGCCTTGTCCGCCCTGCTCAGCCTGCCGGCCTGGGCGGTGGCTCCGGCCAGCGTCACCGCCGTCCAGGCGCCCGCATGGCTGGAGCGCGCTGGCCGCCTCCGCCCGCTTGCCGTCGGCATGGCGATCGAGAACGGCGATCGCATCCGCACTGGCGACGATGCGCGCGCCTACCTGACGCTCGCGGAAGGCAGCACCGTCAAGCTCGGCGCCGGCTCGAAGCTGGCGTTCTTCAGCATGAGCGTCAAGCCGCGCAAGGAATACCGCGGTGCCCTCGACGTCCTGACCGGCGCCTTCCGCTTCACCACCGACGGGCTGAAGCGCGCCGTGAAATCACGCGAGGTGATGGTCCGCGTCGGCGCAGCGACCGCAGGCATCCGGGGCACCGACGTGTGGGGCCGCTCGGACGACCGCGAAGACTTGATCTGCCTGGTGGAAGGCAAGATCGACGTCTGGCATGCCGCCCTGCCGGCGCCGATCTCCATGTCCGAACCGATGAGCTTCTTCGTGGTGCCCAAGGGGCAGGCGCCGAAGGCGGTGGCGCCGGTGTCCGCCGAGGAACTGGGCCAATGGGTGCGGCAGACCGAGATCGGCCGCGGCGCCGGGGCTTCGCGCGCGGGAGGGAAGGTGCCGGTTTCCCTCGGCATCTACAAGAGCGAGGCGGAGGTGCTCGACCAGTACGACATCGCGCGCAGCGCCGGCTTTGCGGTGAGCATCAAGCCGGTCGCCGCCGAAGGCGGTGGCTGGAACTACCAGCTGGTGGCGACCGGGTTCCCCGACAAGGAAGAGGCGGCAGCGGCCGCCGGGCGGCTCGAGGCCGCGACGGGAATCGAAGCGGCTACCAGGCCGTAGGCCGGATCGAGTGCTCGATCAGCCGCCAGGCGCGGGCGGCGCTGAGCGAAAAGGCATCGAGCAGGGCGAGCGGGGCTTCGACGGCCTTCGCCTGCAGGCGTGACAGGCGGCGCAGTCCGAAAGACGCTTGGTCTTCGCGCAGCGCTTCGGCCGCGATCAATTCCAGCAGCCGGTCCATCGACGCCTTGCAGTAATCCGGCGTTCCGAGGGGGGCGACGAGGGCGGCGTGGCGCTCGGCGGCGCGCCAGAGGACTTCGGCGCGGTGTTCGGTGATGCCCGCTTTCTTGGCGAGCCAGGGCAACATCTTGGGCTGCCTGGTGGTTCCCATGAGAATCTCCTTGATGTCCCTGCCAGCCTTGTGGGCGGGTGAGACGGTCGTTTGTTGCAATGCAACAAGCCCATTATAAGACGGGGATGGGAAGGCCGCAACAGCAATAGGCGCAGAAAAGATATTCGAAAAGAGGAATATCTACAATGCCTTATATGGACTAGGCTAGGCCTAAAGCGTGAAGCGGAAGACGGCGCCGGACCCCGGGTGGCCTTCGGCCCAGATCGAGCCTCCGTGGCGCCGCACAACGCGTGCGGCCGAAGCGAGGCCGATGCCCGATCCCTCGAAATCGGCGGGGTTATGCAGCCGCTGGAAGGGCATGAACAGCTTTTCGGCGTAAGCCATGTCGAACCCGGCGCCGTTGTCGCGCACGAAATAGCCGGCCTCGTCGCGCCCGAACTCGATGCGGGGGTTCTCGGTGCGGCGCGAGTACTTCCAGGCATTGCCGAGCAGGTTCTCCAGCAGCACGCGAAGCAGTTGCGGGTCGCCGTGGGCGGTGCAATGCGGCGCGATGACCACGGCCACCTGCCGGTCGGGTTCGCCGTGGTGGAGGTCGACGACGATGTCGCGGGCCAGCGCGGAGAGGTCGACCTCGACCCGCCGCATCTCGTGGCGCGACACCCGGGAAAGTTCCAGCAGGTCGTCGATCAGCGTGCCGAGCCGCTGCGCGGCGCGGCGCACGCGCGTCAGGTACTCGCAGCCCTGGCTGTCGAGCCGGCCCCCGTATTCCTCCTGCAGCAGCCGGGAGAAGCCGTCGATGCCGCGCAGGGGAGCGCGCAGGTCGTGGGAAATCGAATAGGCAAAGCTCTCCAGCTCGCGGTTGGCGTCGGACAGTTCGGCCGTGCGGCGCGCCACGCGCGCCTCGAGTTCGGCATTCAGCTGGCGGATCTCCGCCTCGGCGCGCAGGCGCTCGGTGACGTCGTGGATGAACACCAGCACGCACTCCACGCCGTCCAGCACCAGCACTTCGGCGGAAATGAGCACGTCGTGCGCGCCTCCCTCGGCGTCGCGCAGCCGCGCCTCGTAGTTGGCGATGCGGCCGTCGCGCCGCAGGCTGGCCACCCAGATGCGGCGCTGCTCGAGGCTGATCCACAGGCCGAGCTCCAGCGCCGTCCGGCCGAGCATCTCCTGGCGGGACCAGCGGAACTCCCGCAGGTAGGCGTCGTTGACCTCGAGGAAATGGCCGTCGCCCAGCCGACTCATCGACATCGGCACGGGACTGGCATGGAAGATCTGCGAGAACTTCTGCTCCGAGCGGCGCACGCCGGCTTCGGCGCGCAGCCGTTCCAGTTCCGTCGCGGCGCGGGCCGCGAAGATGGACATCAGCGAGGCGCGTTCCTCGCTCTGCTCCATCGGGCCCTGGTCCATGATGGCGAGGACGCCCAGCGGCTCGCCCGCGGAGCCCGTGAGCGGATAGCCGAGGTAGCTTTCGGCCCCCAGCGCCCGGTGCGCGTCGGGAAAGCACGTCGTGAGGTCGGCGGCGAAGATGCTGGAGGTCCCGCCATACACGCGTCCGCAGGGGGTGGAGGCGAGATCGTAGTCGATGTCGGGCCCGAAGCTGTTGCCGGTCCACAGCGCCAGCGAATGGAGCTTGCCCGGTTCGTTCGGACGGACCTCGCCGACTAGGGCGATCGGTACGCCCAGTGCGCGCGCCAGGTGCCGCACCAACGCGCGGAAGAACTCGGCGCCGGTGACGCGGGACGTCCCTTCGACGATCTCGCGCAGCATCGCCTCCGAGCGGCGCCGCGCCTCCTGGGCGGCCTTGCGCTCCGTGATGTCGACCACGATCACCAGCAGCTTGGTGCCTCCCGCCCCGGAAGGCAGGGCGACGACGGTGATCTCGGCCTCGCGGTCCTTGCCGTCGCGGGTGACGATGCCGACCTCATAGGTGTTGCCGAACTGCTCCCCCTCGAGCCGCCGCTGGTGGTTGCGCCGGAGCAGCTCGTGGTAATCGGGGTGCGCCAGGGCGAGGAAGCTCGGCAGCGCGCGCATCTCGGCCTCGCTGTAGCCGAACATCCGGCAGATCGCCTCGTTGGCGTAGGTGATGCGGCCCTCCTCGATGATGAACAGGCCGATGCCGGCGCGCGCCTGCGCATCAAGCAGCGCCTGGTGGAGCGCGTGCTGGGACGACCGGTCCGGTGCGGGTTCGGCGGCGAGGTTCACGGTATGCGCAGTGGAAATCGGGACCCGCATTCTGGAGCCGGCGCCCGGCGGCGTCAATTCGGCCAACCGGGCGCCGCTATAATCCTCCGATGTCCGACCTCCTCAGCGGCCTCAACCCCGAACAGCGGGCGGCCGTCACGCTTCCCCCCGTCCATGCTCTGATCCTTGCCGGCGCCGGCTCCGGCAAGACCCGCGTCCTGACGACGCGCATCGCCTGGCTGCTATCGACCAACCAGGCGGCGCCGTCCGGCGTGCTGGCCGTCACGTTCACCAACAAGGCCGCGAAGGAGATAACCACGCGGCTTGCCGCCATGCTGCCGATCAATACGCGCGGCATGTGGATCGGCACCTTCCACGGCCTGTGCAACCGCCTGCTGCGCGCCCACTACCGCGACGCCGGCCTGCCGCAGCTGTTCCAGATCCTCGACAGCGCCGACCAGCTCTCAGCCGTCAAGCGTCTGCTGAAGTCGCTCAACGTCGACGACGAGAAGTATCCGCCGCGCGAACTGCAGCACTTCATCAACGCGCAGAAGGAGCAGGGCCTGCGCTCCTACGCCGTCGAGGCCTGGGACGACTACACGCGCAAGCGCACCGAGCTCTACGCCGCCTACGAGGCGCAGTGCCAGAAGGAAGGCGTGGTCGACTTCGCCGAGCTGCTGCTGCGCAGCTACGAACTGCTCGATCGCAACGAGCCGCTGCGCCAGCATTACCAGCAGCGCTTCCGCTACATCCTGGTCGACGAGTTCCAAGATACCAACGTGCTGCAGTACAAGTGGCTCAAGCTGCTGACCGGGCCGGGCGCGACCCTGTTCTGCGTCGGCGACGACGACCAGAGCATCTACGCCTTCCGCGGCGCCGAGGTCGGCAACATGCGCGACTTCGAGCGCGAGTACCAGGTCGCCAATGTAATCCGGCTCGAGCAGAACTACCGCTCGCACGGCAACATCCTCGACGCGGCCAACGCCATCATCAAGAACAACGAGAAGCGGCTGGGCAAGAACCTGTGGACGGAGGCCGGCGCCGGCGAGCCGATCCGGATCTACGAGGCCGCCTCCGATGGCGAGGAGGCGCGCTGGATCGTCGAGGAGATCAAGGCGCTGGTCAGGGACGGCCACCGACGTTCCGACATCGCGCTGCTCTATCGCTCCAACGCGCAGTCGCGCATCCTCGAGCACTCGCTGTTCTCGGCCGGGCTCCCGTACCGCGTCTACGGCGGCCTGCGCTTCTTCGAGCGCCAGGAGATCAAGCACGCGCTCGCCTACCTGCGGCTGATCGCCAACGGCGACGACGACACCGCCTTCGCGCGCGTGGTGAATTTCCCGACACGCGGCATCGGCGCCCGCACGCTGGAAGGCCTGGCCGACGCCGCCAAGGCGGCCGGCACCAGCCAGTTCGCCGCCATCCCGCAAGTCTCCGGCAAGAGCGGCGCCGCGCTCGCCGCCTTCGCCGCGCTGATCGGCAGGATGCGCGAATCGGCCGGCCTGCCGCTGCCGGAACTCGTCGACCACGTGGTCGAGCTGTCCGGCCTGCGCGAGCACTACCGCAACGAGAAGGAAGGCCAGGACCGCCTCGCCAACCTCGACGAACTCGTCAATGCGGCCAGCAACTTCGTCGCCGAGGAAGGGCGCCTGGCCGGGGAAGGCGAGCAGACGGGCGAACTGAGGGCCGACCTGGTCGCCTTCCTGGCGCACGCTGCGCTCGAGGCGGGCGAGCACCAGGCCGGCGAGGGCGACGATGCCCTGCAGCTGATGACGGTGCACTCCGCCAAGGGCCTCGAGTTCGACGTCGTCTTCATCAGCGGGCTCGAGGAGGGGCTGTTCCCGCACGAGAACTCGATCCTCGAGCCGGACGGCGTCGAGGAGGAGCGGCGGCTGATGTACGTCGCCGTCACGCGCGCGCGCCAGCGGCTCTACCTGTCGCTGGCGCAGACCCGCATGTTGCACGGCCAGACGCGCTACAACCTGCCTTCGCGCTTCTTCGAGGAGATTCCCGCCGGCCTGCTCAAGTGGCTGACGCCCAAGGCCGCGAAGGCGGGCTATGCCTGCGAGCCGGAGATGGACGCCTATGCCGCGCCGCGCGCCGCGCGCCGCGCGCAGGAGGGCAGCGGCCTGCGCATCGGCCAGACCGTGGAGCACGCCCGCTTCGGCGTCGGCGTCATCGTCAGCGCGGAAGGCAGCGGCTCGGACGCCCGCGTGCAGGTGAATTTCGGCGCCGCCGGCATGAAATGGCTGGCGCTCTCGGTGGCCAAGCTCACGCCGCTTTGAGTTCGCCGCTCCCGCCGAGGAAGTAGCGCGCGATCAGCATGCGCAGCATGCGCTCAACCTCGTGGTCGGAGGACTTGCCGATCAGCTCGAACAGCGGCTCGATGATGCCCTCGAAGACCGCCACCAGCCGCGGGTCGAAGTGGCTGCCCGCCTGGCCCTTGATGATCGCCATCGCCTCGCGGAACGGGAAGGCCTCCTTGTAGGGACGCTTCGAGGTCAGTGCGTCGAAGACATCGACGACCGCGAAAATGCGCGCGGCCACCGGGATCTCCTCGCCGCTCAGGCCCTTCAGGTAGCCGCTGCCGTCGTACTTCTCGTGGTGGAACTCGACGACGTCGCGTGCCCGCTGCAGCCAGTCCGACTTCGCCAGGATGTCGACGCCGAGCGCGACGTGGGTCTTCATGACCGAGAATTCGCGCTCGTCGAGCCGCGCCGGCTTGAGCAGGATCGCGTCGCTGATGCCGATCTTGCCGACGTCGTGCAGGAAGGCGCCGCCGATCAGGTCGCGCACCACCTCGTTGCCCAGGCCGGCGGCCTCGGCCAGCTTCACGGCGTAGATCGAGACGCGGTAGTTGTGGGCGCTGGTGTCGGAATCGCGCTTGGCGATCGCGCTGCCCAGCACTTCCATCAGTTCGATGTTGCCCTTCAGCAGGTCGTGCGAGTGGCGCATCACGTCGCGGTTGAGCGACAGGATCACCGGGTAGAGCACCAGCGTGGTGGCCAGGACCACCGCCAGGATGGTGAGCAGCGAGGCCATCAGTTCCTGGCGCAGGCGGGCCAGCGTCGCCGGGTCGATGACGAAGACGCCCTCGAAATAGCCGGCATGCGCACCGGCTTCGTCCTTCAGCGGCACCAGCACCTGCACCACGCCCTGCTCGCCGACATGGTGCCGCTCGTAATGCGGCTTGCCGTCGAAGGGAAAGCTGTGCGGGAACTGCTTGAGGTACTTCTCGACCGCCTCGAAGCTGGGGTTGACCTGCTCGAGGACCTTCTCGCGGTTCCGGTCGTAGAGCTCGACGACCACGAACTGGTCGTGCATGAGGTCGCGCACCAGGCGCTGCAGCGCGCCGTCGCCGGCATGGCTGTTGAGCAGCGAGAGATCGGCGGCGGATAGGCGCTGCGAATCGGCGGTGGCAAGCTCCACCAGCTGGTCGTCGATCTTCTCGAGCCCGTAATAGGCGCCGCCGCCGCCGATGACGAGGGAGATCAGGAACCAGCTGATCAGCAGCCGGCGCAGCAGGATGCGGTGCAGGTTGAGCATCGTGTGTGGTCTGGGATGGCCCGCCGGCATGATACCCGCGTGTGCCTTAGCCCCGGATTAACCGGGAAGCATGCGCCGTCAGGCGCGCTTCTTCGCCGCCGTCCGTTCCCGAGCCTTCCGCAGCGACGCCAGCTCGTCGTAGAGCGCCGCGAATTCCTGCGCCAGCTTGTGGCCGCGGTCGAGGTGGATCATCGGCCTGGCCTGCTGGTGCGATTCCTTGATCTTCACCGAGGCCGACAACATGGTTTTCAGCACTGGCAGGCCTTCGCCGCGCAGTTGCTCGACTACCTGCTGCGGCAGGTTGGCGCGCGGCTGGAACTGGTTGACCACGATGCCCTCGACTTCCAGTTCGCGGTTATGGTCGGCGCGAATCTCGGCGACGTTGTCGACCAGCAGGTAGAGCGCGCGGCGCGCGAACTCGTCGCAGTCGAAGGGGATCAGGCAGGCGTCGGCCGCGATCAGCGCGGCGCGCGTGAAGAAGTGCAGGGCCGGCGGCGTGTCGATCCAGACCTCGTCGAAGCCTTCGAGCGAGTCGAGCGCCTCGCGCAGCTTGTAGATCTTGTAGCGCGACTCCAGCTTGGCCTGCAGTTCCTCGAGCGCCGCGTCGGCCGGCAGCACGAACAGCTTGTCGAACGGGGTCGCCGCGATGAAGTCCTCGGTGGGCTTCGGCCGCAGCTTGAAGTTGAGCACCTGGTCGAAGAATCCGGTCGCGGTGTCCGCGAGCGCGTCGGCGGCGTCGCCGAGCAGGTAGCGCGTCGAGTTGGCCTGCGGATCGAGATCGACCACCAGCGTGCGCTTGCCGCGGGAAGCCGCGATGGCGGCCAGGTTGCAGGCGATCGTGCTCTTGCCGACGCCGCCCTTCTGGTTGAACACGACACGTTTCATGGCTGTCCGTCCGGTTATGTTGCAACGCGGCATTCTGCCATAGCGGGGAAGGCGGGAACGCGGTTGCGGAGAACCGTAATGGCTTCGTCAGGTGGCCGCGGATATCATAAGCGCCCCCGATAAGCCGATAAGTCACGACGAGTCCCATGGACAAGGAAAACGATCTCACCGCAGCCGCACTCGAATACCACACCTCGCCGACGCCGGGAAAGATCTCCGTCGTGCCGACCAAGGGGCTGACCAACCAGCGCGACCTGGCGCTCGCCTACTCGCCGGGCGTCGCCGCGGCGTGCAATGCGATCGTCGCCGACCCGGCGGCCGCTTCGCGCATGACTTCGCGCGCCAACCTGGTCGGCGTCGTCACCAACGGCACCGCGGTGCTCGGCCTCGGCAACATCGGCCCGCTGGCGGCCAAGCCGGTGATGGAAGGCAAGGGCGTGCTGTTCAAGAAGTTCTCCGGCATCGACGTCTTCGACATCGAGCTCAACGAGCCCGACCCCGACAAGCTGATCGACATCATCGCCGCGATGGAGCCGACCTTCGGCGGCATCAATCTCGAGGACATCAAGGCGCCCGAGTGCTTCTACATCGAGGCCAAGCTGCGCGAACGCATGCGCATCCCCGTGTTCCACGACGACCAGCACGGCACGGCGATCGTCGTCGGCGCGGCGATCCTCAACGGGCTGCGATTCGTCGGCAAGAACATCGGCGAGGTGAAGCTCGTCACCTCCGGCGCCGGCGCCGCCGCGCTGGCCTGCCTCGACCTGCTGGTGAACCTCGGCGTCAAGGTCGAGAACATCTGGGTCACCGACATCGAAGGCCTGGTCTATGAAGGCCGCACCAAGCTGATGGACCCGATCAAGGCGCGCTACGCCAAGAAGACCGACCAGCGCACGCTGGCCGAGGCCATCGCGGGCGCCGACGTCTTCCTCGGCCTGTCGGCCGGCGGCGTGCTCAAGTCCGACATGGTGAAGAAGATGGCGGCCAAGCCGATGATCCTGGCGCTGGCCAATCCGACCCCGGAAATCATGCCGGAGGAGGTCAAGGCGGTGCGCGACGACGCGCTGATCGCCACCGGCCGCTCCGACTACCCGAACCAGGTCAACAACGTCCTTTGCTTTCCTTTCATCTTCCGCGGCGCGCTCGATGCGGGCGCGACGACCATCACCGAGGAGATGAAGCTGGCGGCGGTGCGCGCGCTGGCCGAACTGGCGCAGGCGGCAACCTCCGACATCGTCGCGCAGGCCTACGGCGGCGAATCGCCGCAGTTCGGCGCCGACTACCTGATCCCGCGGCCCTTCGACCCGCGCCTGATCGTCAAGATCGCGCCGGCGGTGGCGAAGGCGGCGATGGATTCCGGCGTCGCGACGCTGCCGATCGCCGACCTCGCCGCCTACCGCGACAGGCTTTCCAACTTCGTCTGGCATTCGGGCTTCGTCATGAAGCCGGTGTTCGCCGCCGCCAAGAAGGCGCCGCGCCGCGTCGTCTACTGCGAGGGCGAGGACGAGCGCGTGCTGCGCGCCGTCAGCGAGGTGCTCGACGAGCGGCTCGCCGAGCCGGTGGTGATCGGCCGTCCCGAGGTCATCGAGTCGCGCATCGCGCGCGCCGGCCTGCGCATCAAGCCGGGGCGCGACTTCGAGGTCGTCAATCCCGACTCGGATCCGCGCTACAAGGAACTCTGGCAGGAATACCATCGGCTGCGCGGGCGCCAGGGCATCACGCCCGACATGGCCAAGCAGCGCCTGCGCTCGGACAACACGCTGATCGGTTGCATGCTGCTGCGCCGCGGCGACGTGGACGCCGTGCTGTGCGGCATGGTGGGCAAACACATCAAGCACCTCAACCAGGTGCGCGACGTCATCGGGCTGGAGCCTGGCGCGCACTGCTTCGCCGCCATGAACCTGCTGCTGTTGCCCGAGCACACCGCCTTCCTGTGCGACACCTACGTCAACGAGGACCCCAGTGCCGAACTGCTGGCCGAGATCACCGTCATGGCCGCCGACGAAGTGCGGCGCTTCGGCGTGCAGCCGAAGGTGGCCCTGCTGTCGCACTCCAACTTCGGCAGCGTGCGCTCCGCCTCCGCGGAGAAGATGAGCCGCACGCGCGAGATCATCGAGGCGCGCTTCCCCGAGCTCGAGGTGGACGGCGAGATGCACGGCGACTCCGCCTTGTCCGAGGCGATCCGCAACACGCTCTACCCGGACTGCAAGCTCAAGGGCGAGGCCAACCTGCTGATCATGCCGAACCTGGATGCCGCCAACATCGCCTTCAATCTCCTGAAGGTCACCAACGGCGACAACATCACCGTCGGCCCGATCCTGCTCGGTGCGGCGAAGCCGGTGCACATCCTGACGCCGACCGCGACCGTGCGGCGGCTGGTCAACATGACGGCGCTGGCCACGGTGGATGCCAACCATCACGCGGCCGATCCGGCCCACAGCCGGCGTGGTTGAATTTCCGCGGGGCGCGTTGTAGGTTTCGAGCGTCGGACCAACAAGAAACGAGGAGACGCCATGACGCACGCGATCCGCTTCCACCAGGCCGGTGGCCCCGAAGTGCTGCGCTGGGAGGAAGTCGACGTCCCGGCGCCGCAGCCCAGCGAGGCGACGGTGCGCCACCACGCCGTCGGCCTCAACTTCGTCGACATCTACTACCGGACGGGGCTTTATCCGGCACAGCTGCCCGCGGGCATCGGGCTGGAGGGCGCGGGCGTGGTGACCGCGGTCGGCAGCGCGGTGTCCGACCTCAAGCCCGGCGACCGCGTCGCCTACGCGGGCGGGCCGCTCGGCGCCTATGCCGAGGTGCGCAACATTCCCGCCGATCGGCTGGTCCGCCTGCCGGAGAACATCTCCTTCGAGACGGCCGCCGCGATGATGCTGCAAGGCATGACGGCGCAGTACCTGCTGCGGCGCACCTACCGCGTGCAGCCCGGCGACCCCATCCTGATCCACGCGGCGGCCGGCGGCGTCGGTCTCATCGTCTGCCAGTGGGCGAAGGCGCTCGGCGCCACGGTGATCGGCACGGTGGGCTCGGACGACAAGGCCGCGCTGGCGAAGGCGCACGGCTGCGACCATCCCATCGTCTATACGCGCGAGGACTTTACCCGGCGCGTGCGCGAGATCACCGGCGGCGCCGGCGTCCCGGTCGTCTACGACTCCATCGGCAAGGACACCTTCGTCGGCTCGCTCGACTGCCTGCGCCCGCTCGGCATGATGGTGACCTTCGGCAACGCCTCCGGCCCGGTGCCGCCCGTCGATCTCGGCGAGCTGGCCAAGCGCGGCTCGCTGTTCATCACGCGGCCTTCGCTGTTCGCCTATTCCGCCAGGCGCGAGGACCTGGTGCACATGGCCGGCGAGCTGTTCGACGTGGTGGGCAGCGGCAAGGTGAAGATCGAAGTGCGCCAGAAGTACGCGCTGAAGGATGCCGCCCAGGCGCAGATCGACCTGGCCGCGCGCAAGACGACCGGCTCCACCATCCTGCTGCCCTGACGGCCCAGGGGGCAAGCCCCCAAGCCCAGCAAGGCCGGTGGTAGACTCGCCGGCCATGCGAAGCTCATTTTTGATCGCGAACCCCAAGGGGGGCAGCGGCAAGAGCACGCTGGCGACCAACCTCGCCGGCTGGTTCGCGCGGCGCGGCCACAACACGATGCTCGGCGACATCGACCGCCAGCAGTCGTCGCGCGAATGGCTGCGCCTGCGCCCGCCGTCGCTGCCCCACGTGGCGACCTGGGAGATCGAGGTCGACAAGCCGGCCCGTCCGCCGAAGGAAACCACGCACGTCGTGCTCGACACGCCGGCCGGCCTGCACGGCAAGAAGCTGGCGCAGGTGCTGAAGGTGGTCGACCGCGTCATCGTGCCGCTGCAGCCTTCGCTGTTCGACATCCTCGCCACCCGGCAATTCCTCGACGCCCTGCTGGAGGAAAAGGAAATCCGCAGGCATCAGGCCTTCGTCGGCGTCGTCGGCATGCGCGTCGATGCGCGCACGCGGGCGGCCGCCGAGCTCGAGCGCTTCCTGCAGGACGCCGGCGTCCCGGTGCTGACGCACCTGCGCGACACGCAGAACTACGTGCAGGCGGCGGCGCACGGCATGACCATCTTCGAGCTGTCGGCCTCGCGCGCCTCCCAGGATTGGGAGCAATGGCTGCCGTTGATCGCCTGGGCCGAGACCGGCGAGACGGAAGCGGCGTCGGCCTGACGGCAGCGCCGGGGAGCGTCCCGGCTAGAACAGCTCGACGTCGGTATGCAGCGTCTGGCGCTTCACCAACTGGCCGGCGTCGATCAGGTCCTCGTAGCAGCACACGCGATTGCGGCCGTTTTCCTTGGCGAAGTAGAGCGCCTCGTCGGCGCCGTCGAGGATGATCGACGGTGTGTCGTACAGGCCGATGCGCGTGAAGCCCACGCTGACCGTGACGCGCCCGACCTGCGGAAACGGGTGCTCCTCGATCGCCTTGCGGTAGCGCTCGAAGATCGCCTGCGCGTTGGCGAGGTCGGTCGGCTTCAGCAGCACCACGAACTCCTCGCCGCCGAAGCGGAACAGCTTGTCGTGCGAGCGGAACGCCGATTTCATCAGGTTGGCGACGAGGATCAGCACCTCGTCGCCGATGAGGTGCCCGAAGCGGTCGTTGATCGACTTGAAATGGTCGACGTCGATGACGGCAAGCCAGTGGCTCTGGGCGTGCCTGGCCGGGTGGCGCCGCTGCGGGCCGCGGCCCGGCGCCGGCACGAATTCGCTCTCGCCCACGCGCGAGAGGATGTTGATCAGGTACTCGTCGAAGGTCTTGCGGTTGAGCAGCCCGGTGAGCGTGTCGATTTCGCTGTAGTCGAGCAGGGCCACGCAGTTGCGGAACAGCGCAAGCAGTCCTGCGACCACGTTGCGCTGCGGGCGATCGAGCGGCTCGCGGCACTTCAGGGAAGCGAAGCCGAAGACCTCGCGGCCGATGCCGGCGACGCTCAGGGCATGCCGGTGCAGTCCCGTGCCGGGCTCGATGTCGTCGAAGTGCCCGTCGGCGAGGCAGGCGTAAAGATGCGGCACGCGCGAAATGGAGCCGACGACTTGCGGCCAGGAGATGCCGTCGTCGAGCACGCGTACGCCGTCGCCGCTCGCCTCGGCGGCGAGACCGACGAGGACGTCGTTGGGCGGGGTGAACAGCTTGTAGAGGCGTACGCACTCGGCGCCGGCGAGATCGCGCAAGGCCTCGACGAGGCTGGCTTCAAGCTGGCCTCGGTTGCGTTGGCGCGAAATGGCGTCGACGTGCTGGAGCAGGCGTTCCATGGTCTGGGGAACAGTTCCGGGCTGGTTGCGCAGTATACCGTTCCTCGGCCTATTCCCTGTCGTCATCGCGGTTGTCTTTTCCCGGCGCGGACTTAGAGTTGGATTCCTGACCCAGCACTGGGAGCCGACATGATCCGCCTCCGCCCCGCCGCCGAACGCGGCCATGCCGACCACGGCTGGCTGAAGACCTCGCACAGCTTCTCCTTCGCCGATTACCACGATCCGCAGGAGATGGGATGGAGCGTGCTGCGCGTCATCAACGACGACTGGATCGCGCCCGACACCGGCTTCGGCCGGCATGGGCACCGCGACATGGAGATCGTCACCTACCTGCTGTCGGGCGCGCTGGCGCACGGCGACAGCATGGAGAACGCCACCAGCTTCCGGCGCCCGGAAGTCCAGCGAATGAGCGCGGGCCGCGGCGTCATGCACAGCGAGTTCAACCCGTCGAAGGACGAGACGACGCACCTGCTGCAGATCTGGATCGTGCCCGACGTGCAGGGCATCCCGCCCGAATACGACCAGCGGCGCTTCGAGGATGTCGACAAGCGCGGCAAGTGGCTGCCCATTGCCACGCCGGACGGGCGGCTGGACAGCATGGTCATCCACCAGGACGCGAGCATCTACGCGACGCTGCTGGCGCCCGGCGAATCTGTGCTCCATGTGCTGGCCCCCGGGCGGCGCGCCTACGTCCAGGTCGCGAGCGGCGACGCCGACCTGAACGGGGTGCGGCTGGTCACCGGCGACGGCGCCAAGATCGCCGAGGAGACCGAACTCATGCTGACCGCGCGCGGCGACAGCGAGGCGCTGCTGTTCGACCTGCCCTAGGATTCGGACGACTGCTTGGGCGGCAGCCGGTGGATGCTGCTCTTGGCCAGCGTGATCTCGCGCAGGAAGCACAGCAGCGCCGACACCAGCGCCAGCATCGCGGCGATGAACAGCACCGCGATCGCGGTCGACAGCTCGACGCCGGTGATCGAGCTGATGAACCGCGATGCGACGACCATGCAGACGAACAGCGCGCAGCTGGTGGCCAGCCCGATCGCCCAGTGGATCAGGCGCGCGCGGCGCGACAGGCGGTCCATCTCGGGCGCCGCGTCGTCGGACCGTTCGTGGCGCTCGAGCGCGCGGAAGCGGTCGACCACCCGCCCGAGGCGGTTGACCAGCACGCTGAGGATGGCGCCGACGCCGGTGAGCAAAAATACCGGCGCCACCGAGAGCTGGATGACGTGCGCGACGCCGGAGACGTTGGTCAGTTCATGCATGGAATCGCCATGGCGGCCGGGAATTCGTCGCCATGATACCGCCTACTTCATGCGCGACCTCGACTTGAAGGTTTCGCCTGCCACCATGAAGCGCCCCTCGCCGCGGTGGTGCAGCGTGCGCGGATCCTTCCAGGCGGGGTTGAGCCAAGCCTTCACCACTTCCAGCACGAAGAGGCCGTAGCGGTTGACCATGCGCGTGTCGATCACCCGGCATTCGAGGTTCGCGTAGCATTCCTCGATCAGCGGCGCGCCGACAAGCTGCGCGGGCGCGGCCGTCAGGCCGAACTTGCGGAACTTGTCGAGCCGCCGTCCCGAGGTGTTGCCGCAGCCCACCACCGCGTCGGCCAGCTCGACCGTCGGGATGGCGATCACGCACTCGCGCGTGGCCTTCAGCATGTCGTAGCTGGCGCTGCGGTTGCCGATCACGGCGGCGAGCTGCGGCGGCTCGAACTCCAGCATGGTGTGCCAGGACTGCGCCATGACGTCCTGCTTGTCCTTGTGATGGGTCGTCAGGAGGACGACCGGCCCGGTTTCCAGCAGGCCATATACTTTGGAGAGGGGAAAGTTCCGGCGCGCCATGTCCTTGCTCCCTGTGGTCGGTTTATCCTGTATAGCCGGCCCGGAGCGAGACTGGAACATTCGGGCGGCTGCGGGAGTCGAACGGGAGCGAAATCCCCTGGCCGTATCGGAACAACAGCGGCGGCGTCCGGGCGGTTCGGCCGCCAGCCATCGAATGCCAACAGAAGAGGAGTCAGCCATGTCGAAGCGCGTCCTGATGTTCCTGGTTGCATCGCTGATCGCCGGCGGCAGCGCCGTCGCCTACGCCCGTGGTGGCGGGGGCGGCGGTGGCATGGGCGGCGGCGGCATGGGCGGCATGTCGGGCAGCCACATGAGTTCGCAGGGAATGGCGAACACCAACGGACCCGAGGCGGCGGATCGCGACCGGGGCCGCGAGCGTGCCGAGGACCGCCAGCGCGAGCGGGCTGCCAGTCGCGAAGCCGCGACAGAGCAGAAGAGGGCGCGCAGCAGGAACCAGAACGGCGAGACGGCCGGCTCCGGACGGTAGCGGCGACACGGGCGGCGCTTGGCGCGCCGCTCGCTCAGTTGTCGGTTCTGATCGGGCTGCCGGTGGTGGTGAACATCACCGCGCGCCCACCCTCGAGTGCGGCGTGGACCGCCTCCAGGGCCGGCGGATTGACGCTCGCATCGGCCTCCCAGGCGACGGCGAAATTGGCGCCCGAGCCGCCGCTGTCGTCGTGCCGCTCGATGAACAGTTCGATGGTGCCGAACGGACCGATGGTGCGCGGTTGCGCGACGAACTCGCGCAGCAGGCGACCATCGGTATCGTAGTAGCGCGCCGAGGTCACCCGGATCGCGCGCTTGGGGTCGCGGTTGCGGATGCTGATCATCGCCGAGAGCAGCAGCTTGTCGGCATTCCCCTTGCGGTCGAAGCTGCCTTGATACACGTGCGAGTAGACCGGCAGGTAGAGGGTCTGGCCCTTCGACAGGGCCGGCTCCGCCTGCGCGGCCGCCTCGCCAGCGCACAGCAGCGACAGGATCGCGAGCAGGAATCGTAAGCGGCGCATGGGTTCTCCTCGATGCCGAAGCGGTAAGCGGATTATCGCAGCGGCGGCGCGATCCGAGAAGCGGATGGCCGGAACCCGCCGGGAGCGCGGCGGTCACTCCCTGAACTGCATTGCGGAGATCCGATGATGTGTCCGAAGCTTGCCGATAGCGAAATCGCCTCGATGAAGGCGTTGATGGGCGGCGTGCTGAACGCCGTGATCATGGAGGTCTTCAAGCTCGGGCCGGGCGACATCAGGCCGGAACTCGCGCTGCTCGGCGACCTGCACATGGACGCGGCCCAGCGCTCGAGACTGCGGCAACTGGTGGCGGAGTACTTCGACGGGGCGAGCCTCGAGATCGCCGCCGGCACGACGATCGCGGACGTCCGCGCGCAGGTGGTGGAGAACTGAGCAACGGGGACTGGAGACGACCATGACCACTTCCGCGCATGACCCCAGCCTCGACCTCGCCTTCCAGCGCCTGGTCGACGTGCCGCCCGAGCCGCTTTGGGAGGCATGGACGCAGCCGAAGCGCCTGATGCCGTGGTTCTGTCCGGCACCCTGGATGGTGACGGCCTGCGAGATCGACCTGCGCCCGGGCGGGATATTCCGCACGGTGATGCGATCCGCCGAAGGGCAGGAATTCGTCAACCTCGGCTGCTACCTGGAACTGGTGCCCAACCGGCGGCTGGCATGGACCAACGTCATGTCGTCGGGATTCCGGCCGGTCCCCGCGGCGGCGCTGGAGAACTTCTTCCGCTTCACCGCGATCGTCGGCTTCGAGCCCCAGGCGGGCGGCACGCTGTACTCGGCGCGCGCCCTCCACGGCACGCGCGAGGACCGCGACAAGCACGCGGCGATGGGGTTCGAGGAAGGCTGGGGCAAGGCGCTCGACCAGCTGCTGCGCTTCATCAAGGGCTAGGGAGGACGCGATGGAGAAATTCAACCTCCACTGGCTCTGGTTCGCCTTGGCGATCGCAGCGCTTGCCGCCGGCGTCATGGCGAAGGCCATGGCAGCGCTGTTCTACGTGATTGCCGTCGCACTCGCCATCGTCGGCATCGTGATGCTGGTCAGGCGGATGTGAGCGCGGCCCTCGCGATGTGCGGGACCGACTACTGCGCGGTATAGCCGCCGTCGATGACGAGTTCGCTGCCGGTCATGAACTTCGATTCGTCGGACGCCAGGTACACGACGCCGTAGGCGATGTCGTCCGGTTCGCCGACATGGCCGATGGGGTGCATGGCGTCGAGCGCCTTGCGGCCGCTCTCGGCGTTGCCCCCGCTGCCGACGTAGTTGCTGACCATCGGCGTCCAGATGTAGCCGGGGTGGATCGAATTGACGCGGATCCCCAGGCGCGCCTTCGCGCAGTAGAGCGCGACCGACTTGGTATAGAGCCGCACGCCGCCCTTGGCCGCGTTGTAGGCGCCGAGGTTGGGATCGCCGACGATGCCTTCTATGGAGGACAGATTGATGATGGAGCCGCCCTTGGGCGGGTGGGCCTTCATGGTGCGGATCGCATGCTTGGTGCCGAGGAACACGCCGTCGAGGTTGATGCTCATCAGCCAGCGCCATTGCTCGAGCGTCTGCTCGTCGGGCGGCGCGCCGACGCCGACGCCGGCGTTGTTGACCAGGACGTCCAGCCGGCCGAACTTCGAGACGGTCCGTGCGACCGCCGTCTCCCAGTCCTGCTCGCTCGAGACGTCGTGGTGCAGGAAGAAGGACTTGCCGCCCGCGGTGCGGATCTCCTTCGACACCGCCTCGCCCTCGGCATCCTTGAGATCCGTCACGACCACCGCGGCGCCTTCGCGCGCCAGCATGCGGGCCGACGCCGCTCCAAGCCCGAGCGCGGCCCCCGTGACCAGGGCAACCTTATCCGCTACGCGATTCATGGCGAACTCCTCCGCAATGCAGCGGACGGTGCAACCCGCGTGCCGGAGCCCGGTGCGCCGCGCTCGCGTCCGGCAGCGAAAAAGATTCCGGAACGGCTTGCCGGACGGTCTCCAACAATTGCCGATCAGGATCCCTCAGTCGCCGACGCGGACATGGATCTCCGGCAGCTTGTCGTCGTAGAAGGCGAGCCGGTCCTGCAAGTCGCGGTGCTCGTCGTAGGGATCCTCGTAGCTCCAGACCGCATCCTCGAACTTCCTGCCGCCGAGGTTGATGTTGAAGTAGCTGGCGGTTCCCTTGAACGGACATTGCGTGGTGTCGCTCGTCTTCTCGAGCATTTCCATCCTGACGTCCGAGCGCGGGAAGTAGTAGCGGACCGGATGCTGGTCTTCCTCGACGCGCACGACGCTGCGGGAGTCGGCGATCTGCTGGCCGCCGATCTCGACGGTGACCCGCTGCGCGGTCGGCGCATCCTCGACCTTGTGGTTCGGCCATTTCTGGTGACCCGGTGACTTGCCCATTTCGACCTCCATGCTGTTGCGGTGAGATGAGTATGACCCTGGCGGCGCTTGCGGGTTTGGTCGCAATTTGTCGGATATCCTCTTGGCGGGTCAGTCCGGGAGAACTCGAAATGCAAACCGCTTACGCCTTGCTTGCCCTGAGCATCGGCCTCGTCGTCCCGCTCCAGGCGGCGGTCAACAACCAGCTCAAGATGACCCTCGGCGGCAGCACGGTCATGGCCGCCCTGATTTCCTTTGCCTGCGGCACCATCGCGCTGGTCATGGTCGCCGCCGCGATGCAGGAGAAGTGGGGCAACCTCGGCCAGCTCGCCGGGGCGCCGTGGTGGCAGCTCACCGGCGGCGCAATGGGCGCGTTCTTCGTCTTCGGCACGACGCTGCTGGCACCCCGCCTCGGCTTCGCCGCCATGCTGGCGCTCATCATCGGCGGCCAGGTCCTGGCGTCGCTGGCCTTCGACCGCATCGGCCTGCTCGGCGTCCCCATCCGCGAACTCACCGCGCCCCGCGTGATCGGCGGCCTGCTGACGCTGGCGGGGGTCGTGCTGGTCAATTTCGGCGATCGGTTGGGAGCCCTGGCCGGGTCCAAGTAGCCGGCTGCCGCGAGCCCGCGGCAATTTGAGAACGATCGGAAGACAGCATCCCGGGGAGGGGTAAAATTGCGCCTCCATGCCCGCTCCCCGCTTCGTCCACCTCCGCCTCCACAGCGAATACTCGGTCACCGACGGCATCGTCCGCCTCGATGATGCGATCAAGCGCGCCGCCGCGGACGGAATGGCGGCGATGGCGCTCACCGACCTTGCCAACATGTTCGGCATGGTCAAGTTCTACACCGGTGCGCGCGGCGCCGGCATCAAGCCGATCGTCGGCTGCGACGTCTGGGTCACCAGCGAGGACGCCCGTGATCCCGCCCGCGACTTCACTTGCCGGCTGCTGCTGCTGGCGAAGAACCGCGCCGGCTACCTGCGGCTGTGCGAACTGCTGTCCTCCGCCTATCTCGTGCCGCGCCGCCACGGCCGCGCCGAGATTTCGCTGGCGGCCATCGAGAACGGCGACAACAGCGGGCTGATCGCCCTTTCGGGTGCGCACCTGGGCGACGTCGGCCAGCACCTGCTGGCCGGCAAGCCGGACAAGGCGCTCGAGCGCGCCCGTGCCTGGGCCGGGCTGTTCCCCGGCAGCTACTACCTGGAAATCCAGCGCTACGGCCAGCCGCACCAGGAGCAGCTGGTCGGCGCCGCCGTCGCCCTCGCCGGCGAGGCCGGGCTGCCGGTCGTCGCCACGCACCCGATCCAGTTCCTCGACGCGGCGGACTTCCGCGCGCACGAGGCGCGCGTCTGCATCGCCGAGGGCTACGTGCTCGCCGACACGCGCCGGCCGAAGGCCTTCACCGAGCAGCAGGGCTTCAAGACCCAGGCGGAGATGGCGGAGCTGTTCGCCGACTTGCCGGAGGCCCTGGAGAACTCGGTCGAGATCGCCAGGCGCTGCAGCCTGTCGGTCGAACTCGGCAAGAGCAGGCTGCCGATTTTCCCGACGCCGGAGGGCGTGTCGCTCGACGAGTACCTGGCGCAGCAGTCGCGGCTGGGCCTCGACCAGCGGCTCGAGCAGCTGTTCCCGGACCCGGCGGAGCGCGAGCGGCAGAAGCCGCGCTACGCCGAGCGGCTCGAGTTCGAGATCAAGACCATCCAGCAGATGAAGTTCCCCGGCTACTTCCTGATCGTGGCCGACTTCATCCAGTGGGCCAAGAACAACGGTGTCCCGGTGGGGCCCGGACGCGGTTCCGGGGCGGGCTCGCTGGTCGCCTACTCGCTGCTCATCACCGACCTCGATCCGCTGCGCTACGAGCTGCTGTTCGAGCGCTTCCTGAATCCCGAGCGGGTGTCGATGCCCGACTTCGACATCGACTTCTGCCAGGAAGGCCGCGACCGCGTCATCCAGTACGTGAAGGACAAGTACGGCGCCCACGCCGTCTCGCAGATCGCCACCTTCGGCACCATGTCGGCCAAGGCGGTGATCCGCGACGTCGGCCGCGTGCTCGACCTGCCGTTCAACTTCGTCGATCAGTTCGCCAAGCTGATCCCGAACGAACTCGGCATCACGCTCAAGGATGCGCTCGAGAAGGAGCCGCAGATCGTCGACCGCATCGAGCGCGAGGAGGAGATCAAGGAGCTGTGGGAGCTGGCCGAGAAGCTCGAGGGCCTGACGCGCAACATCGGCATGCATGCCGGCGGGGTGCTGATCGCGCCGGGCAAGCTCACCGACTTCTGCCCGCTCTACTCGGCCGACGGCGGCGCCACGGTCGTCTCGCAGTTCGACAAGGACGACGTCGAGAAGGCCGGCCTGGTCAAGTTCGACTTCCTCGGCCTGCGCACGCTGACGATCCTGGCCGAGGCCGTGGACTTCGTGCGCAGCGTCGAAGGCGCCGAGGTCGATCTCGCCAAGCTGCCGCTCGACGACAAGGCCACCTACGACCGCATCTTCAAGAACGCCAACACCAAGGCGGTGTTCCAGTTCGAATCCGGCGGCATGCAGGACATGCTCAAGCAGGCCAAGCCGGACCGCCTCGAGGACCTGATCGCGCTGAACGCGCTCTACCGGCCGGGCCCGATGGACCTGATCCCGAGCTTCATCGCGCGCAAGCACGGGCGCGAGCGCGTCACCTATCCGCACCCGAACCTGGAGCGCGTGATGGCCGAGACCTACGGCATCATGGTCTACCAGGAGCAGGTGATGCAGGCGGCGCAGTTCGTCGCGCGCTACACGCTCGGCGGCGCCGACCTGCTGCGCCGAGCCATGGGCAAGAAGAAGCCCGAGGAGATGGCGAAGCAGCGCGAGATCTTCGTCGCCGGCGCGGCGGAGAACCAGATCGACGCAGCCAAGGCCAACGAGATCTTCGACATCATGGAGAAGTTCGCCGGCTACGGCTTCAACAAGTCGCACGCCGCCGCCTACTCGCTGGTTGCGTATCACACGGCCTGGCTCAAGTGCCACCATCCGGCGGCCTTCATCGCGGCCACGCTGTCGTCGGAAATGGCGAACACCGACAAGGTGCAGTTCTTCTTCAACGATGCCAAGGACAACGGCATCGCCTTCCTGCCGCCCGACATCAACCACGGCGGCATCCGCTTCCAGCCGGTGGACGCGAAGACCATCCGCTACGGGCTGGGGGCGATCAAGGGCACCGGCGAGTCGGCGCTCTCGGCGATCCTGAAGGCGCGCGAGGGCGGGCCGTTCAAGGACCTGTTCGACTTCTGCGCGCGCGTCGACAAGCGCGTGGTCAATCGCCGCGTCATCGAGGCGCTGGTGCGTGCCGGCGCCTTCGATGCGCTCGACGACAACCGCGCCCGGCTGCTGGCGTCGGTCGGCATCGCGCTGGAAGCGGCCGAGCAGGCCGAGCGCAACGCGCTGCAGGGCGGCCTGTTCGACCTGGGCGTCGGCGGCGCGCCCGCCGCGCAGTACATCGAGGCGCCGCGCTGGGCGGAGCGCGAGCAACTGCTGCAGGAGAAGCAGGCGCTCGGCTTCTTCCTTTCCGGCCACCCGTTCAACGCCTACCGCGCGGAGCTGGCGACCTTCGTGAAGCGCGGCCTCGACCGGCTCGAGGCCAGCAAGGAACCGCAGCTGCTCGCCGGCGTGGTGCTGTCCACCCGCACCCAGATGACCCGGCGCGGCAAGATGTGCGTGGTGATGCTCGACGACGCCGCCGCCCAGCGCGAGGTCACGGTGTTCAACGAGCTGTGGGAAGCCGAGCGCAACAAGATCAAGGAAGACGAGCTGCTGCTGGTCGAAGGCAAGGTGCAGAACGACGACTACAGCGGCGGCCTGCGCGTCAGCGCCGACCGGCTGTACACCCTGGGCGAGGCGCGCAGCCGCTTCGCGCGCGCGCTGCGGCTGTCGCTCAACGGCGGTTCGCGTCCCGACACGGCGGAGCGGCTCAAGTCGCTGCTTGCCCCTTATCGCAGTGGGGCCTGTCCGGTGCGGCTGGCCTACCGCAACGGCACGGCGGAAGCCGAACTGGCGCTGCCGGATGCGTGGCGCGTCCGCCTCGACGACGCGCTCCTGGTGTCGCTCTGCGACTGGCTTTCCGCCGAGAACGTGAAAGTCCTTTACGACAGGATGCCTTGATCTCCGACAAGTTGCGTGTCGGATATTTCCTACCCGCAACTTAATCGAAGACCTATATTCACCGGCGCGCATCTTAATCAAGATACGCCCTGACGACGGCGGGTTCATCCGTCGGCGCAAGAACCAATCCCGACAGAGAGGTTAGGTGAATAACATGAACACCATCGCACGTTCCCTCATGACCGTGGCGGCCGGCGCCGCCGTTCTCGCCCTCGCGCCCGCGGCGCTCGCCGCCGTCGACGCCGATGCGGCCAAGCAGCTGGCCAAGCAGAACAACTGCTTCAAGTGCCACGCGATCGAGAAGGACAAGGACGGTCCGGCGTACCACAAGGTCGCCGAGAAGCTCAAGGGCAAGGCTGACGCCGAAGCGAAGCTGATCCACCACATCACTTCCGGCGAAAAGGCCAAGTTCCCCGACGGCCACGAGGAAGAGCACAAGATCGTCAAGACCTCGCCGCCGCACGACGAGGCCCAGATCAAGAACCTGGTGGACTGGATTCTCGCCCAGTAGGCCAAATGATTTGCAGCGCGGTAACTCCTCTAGTACTGAGCGTGATGTTCCCGGGGCCGGCACCACTGGCCCCGGCTTTTTTTGGCAATAGGAGCAGGGAGTCATGGACAACGACAAGAAACCCGGCGCGCTGAAGCGCGTCTGGAATGCCCTCAACCGGCCCAGCGCGAAATATTCGCTGCTGGCGCTGCTGTTCGTCGGTTTCGTCTCCGGGATCATCTTCTGGGGCGCCTTCAACACCGGCATGGAGGCGACCAACAAGCTCGAGTTCTGCATCGGCTGCCACGAGATGCGGGATACCGTGTACCAGGAGTACAAGGAAACGATCCACTACAGCAACCGCACCGGCGTGCGCGCCATCTGCTCCGACTGCCACGTGCCGAAGGACTGGACGCACAAGATGATCCGCAAGATCCAGGCGAGCAAGGAAGTCTGGGGCAAGATCACCGGCTACGTGGATACGCCCGAGAAGTTCGAGTCGCATCGCATGGAGCTGGCGACGCACGAATGGGCGCGCATGAAGGCGGCCGGATCGCGCGAATGCCTGAACTGCCACAACTTCGATGCCATGAGCCCCGAGCTGCAGAAGCAGACGCCCTACAAGAAGCACATGAAGGCCAAGGCCGAAGGCAAGACCTGCATCGACTGCCACAAGGGCATCGCGCACCATCTGCCGAAGGAATACGAGGACCCGGACGAGGAGGAATAGCGACGGGCGAAGCCATTACGTAGGGCGGAAGCCGCTCTGTAGAAGCGGCGTGGGAGGCAAAAAGGGGGCCGGCGGCGCGTTGTGCGCCGCCGGCGTTGCCCGGGGAGAGGCGGGGACGATGAAGGACGCGAAGACATCGAGCGTGCAGGACCGGACGGTGGAGTCCGCGCTGCCGACGCGGCCGCTGGTTTCCGTGGCGCCAGGCGATTCGATTCTCGAAGCGGCGAAGCGCATGGCGGAGGCCAACTGCGGCAGTGCGCTGGTGCTTTCCGCCGGCACCGTGGTCGGCATCGTCACCGAACGCGACATGCTGATCAAGGTCGTCGCGGCAGGCGTCGACCCCGCGGCGACGCCGGTCGATGCCATCATGACCAAGAAGCCGGTATGCGCCCACCACGACATGCCGGTGACGCACGCCCTCTACACCATGCGGGAACTCGGCTTCCGCCACATTCCGGTACTCGACCCCGAGCGCAGGCCGCTCGGCGTCTTCGCGCTGCGCGATGCCCTTCCCGACGAACTCGCCGGTGCCGAGAACCTGACCCGCAAGGCGAGCCGCATCACGCGGTCGCTCGGCTGAGGGAATAAAAAAAGCCGCCCGCAAGCGGGCGGCCGAGACCCCGTTGGGGTTGGGGGTGGGGAACGGTTACAGCGCCTTGGCGTTCTCGGCGAGGTACTTCGCGACGCCTTCGGTGCTCGCCTTCATGCCGGCCTTGCCCTTGTTCCAGCCGGCCGGGCAGACTTCGCCGTGCTCTTCGGTGAATTGCAGGGCGTCGACCATGCGCAGCATCTCGTCGATGTTGCGGCCCAGCGGCAGGTCGTTGACCACCTGGTGGCGCACGGTGCCCGCCTTGTCGATCAGGAAGGAGCCGCGGAAGGCGACGCCGCCGGCCGACTCCACGTCATAGGCCTGAGCGATGGTGTGCTTGACGTCGGCGACCAGCGGATAGCCGACCTGGCCGATGCCGCCGTTGTTCACCGGCGTGTTCTTCCACGCCAGGTGCGTGAACTGCGAGTCGATCGAGCAGCCGATCACCTGCACGCCGCGCTTCTTGAATTCCTCCAGGCGATGGTCGAAGGCGATCAGTTCGGACGGGCAGACGAAGGTGAAGTCGAGCGGATAGAAGAACAGCACGACGTAGTTCTTGCCCTTGTAGTCGGACAGCTTGAGTTCCTTGATCTCGTTGTTGCCATAGACGGCTTGCGCGGTGAAATCGGGGGCGGCTTTGCCTACGAGTACGGCCATGTCAATCTCCTTCTTGGATGGGGTTTGGTTCGGCAGCGTCGCGAGCCGTCGCGGCCCGACGCGTTGAAGCCATTTTAGGCCAGCAAAATGCTATTCATGCGCCCGGGTCGATTGCATTTCGCTATCGGCGCAATAGGCACAGGCAATCAACCGGCATGGCGCCATGGGCTCGGGAGTATGATCGCCGCGTCCTGACGTTGCGGAGCGCGGTCCCCACCATGAGCATGCTGTCCTTCGAATCGCTGGCCTCCTACTGGTCGATCACCGAGGTCGAGACCAACGTCATCGTCTTCATGAACCTGCTCGGCGCCATGCTGCTGGGACTGCTGGTCGGCTACGAACGTTCCTACCATGGCCGCGCCGCGGGGATGCGGACCTACGGCCTGGTGTGCATGGCCTCGGCGGCGCTGGTGGTGATCACCGGGTATCCAGGATATTGGTACGGCGGCCACATCGCGGGTGCGGCAGCCATGACGGCCGACCCGACGCGCGTCATCCAGGGCATCGTCACGGGAGTCGGCTTCCTCGGCGCCGGCGTCATCATGAAGGACGGCTTCAGCATCAGCGGACTGACGACGGCCGCCTCGATCTGGGCCGCTTCGGCGATCGGCGTTCTCATCGGCGTGGGTTTCTACGCGGCGGGCATCATGCTGGCCGTGATGTCGGCGATCAGCATGATGTGGGTGTCGCGCCTCGAGGGCTGGCTGCCGTCGCATCCGGCGGTCGCTGTCATTCTTCGATTCCGCAAGGGGTTCGACCCGCACCAGGAAGTGCTGACGCGAGCCGCGCGCGAGCGCGGCTACGACCTGGCGAAGGGCAGCATTGCGATCACCTACCAAGACGGCCAGCCCGAATGGCGCTTCGTCGTCGTGGCCCGCGACAAGCATGCGGCGGAGCCGCTGGCGGGTCTGGCGTCGGAGTTGTCGAAGTTCGATGGAGTGGAGAGCTTCAATCTCTCGCACGCGCGGAATTGAGCGCGCGGGCCGGCGGGGTGCCCTGCCGCGCCGCGTGTCGCTGCGTGCTGCTTTCAGGCAGTCGCTTCCTGCGTGAAGTCGGTGAAGTTCCCTGAACCCAACTCCACGGCTACATGCTCGACCTCGGCGCCCGAAGGCCCGTGCCGCGCCCAGTCGATCATCGCCGCCACGCTTTCCGCGTCGCCCGCCACCATCGCCTCGACGCTGCCGTCACGGCGGTTGCGCACCCATCCCGTCACACCGAGGCGCCGCGCGGCCATCACCATGCTGTAGCGGTAGCCGATGCCTTGCACGTAGCCGGTGACGATCAGGTGGCGGACTTCCATGGCGCGATCACTTGACCTGCATGCCCGGCGTGGCGCCGGAATCGGGCGACAGCAGGAACAGGCCGGCGGTCTGGCCCTCCGGGTCGGAGGCGGCGAGCACCATGCCTTCGGAGAGGCCGAACTTCATCTTGCGCGGCGCGAGGTTGGCCACCATCACGGTGAGGCGGCCAACGAGATTGGCCGGATCGTAGGCGGACTTGATGCCGGCGAACACTTGCCGCGTGCCGAGCGGGCCGACATCGAGCGTGAGCTTGAGCAGCTTGGCGGCGCCTTCGACGTGCTCCGCGTTGGCGATGCGCGCGATGCGCAGGTCGACCTTGCCGAAGTCGTCGATCGAAATATGGGCGGCTGCCTGCTTCTCGGCTTGCGCTTCCGCCTGCTGGTGCGCGGCGTGGCGCTGCTGCGAGTGCGCCTCGGGCGCGGGAGCGAGGGATTCCTTGTTGGCCATGATGAGGGCTTCGACTTGTTTGGATTCGATGCGTTGCATCAGGTGCTGGTAGGCGTCGACCTTGCCCGGCAGCGTGCCGAGGTCGGCCCAGGCGAAATCCCGGTCCATGCCGAAGAGTTCGCGTGCCACCCGCGAGGTCAGCGCCGGCAGCACCGGACGCAGCAGGATCGACAGCACGTAGAAGCCGTGCAGCGCGCGCGAGCAGACGTCGTGCAGCTCGGCGCGGCGCGCTTCGTCCTTGGCGAGCTTCCACGGCTCGGCCACGGCGATCTCGCCGTTGATGCGGTCCGCCAGCGCCATGATCTCGCGCAGCGCCTGCGAGAAATTGCGCGACTCGAAGTGGTCGGCGACCAGTTCGCCGCTCGCCACCGCGCCGGCGGCCAGCGGCCGGCCGTCGGCGAAGGCCAGCTTGCCGTCGAAGAACTTGGTCAGGAATCCCGCGCAGCGGCTGGCGATGTTGATGTACTTGCCGACCACGTCGGAATTCACGCGCGCCACGAAGTCGGCCAGGTTGAGGTCGATGTCCTCCATGGTGCCGTTGAGCTTGGCGGCGACGTAGTAGCGCAGCCACTCCGGGTTGAGCCCTTCCTTCAGGTAGCTCTCCGCGGTGATGAAGGTGCCGCGGCTCTTCGACATCTTGGCGCCGTCGACGGTGAGGAAGCCGTGCGGCAGCACGCCGGTCGGCGTCCGGTAGCCGGCGTGTTCGAGCTCGGCCGGCCAGAACAGCGCGTGGAAATAGAGGATGTCCTTGCCGATGAAGTGGTAGAGCTCGGCCTTGGAGTCCTTGCCCCACCAATCGTCGAAATTCATGCCGCGCTTCTCGCAGAAATTCCTGAACGAGCCCATGTAGCCGATCGGTGCATCGAGCCAGACGTAGAAGTACTTGCCGGGCGCGCCGGGGATCTCGAAGCCGAAGTAGGGCGCGTCGCGCGAGATGTCCCAGTCCGTCAGCTTGTTCTCGCCCGCCTGGCCGATCCATTCCTGCAGCTTGTTGGCGGCCTCGGTGGGCACGTGGTCGCCCTGCTGCGTCCAGTCGCGCAGGAACTTCTGGCACTTCGGATCGGAGAGCTTGAAGAAGTAGTGGTCGCTTGATCTCAGTTCCGGCGTCGCGCCGGACACGGCGGAGTAGGGGTTCTTGAGCTCGGTCGGCGCGTAGGCGGCGCCGCAGGACTCGCAGGAATCACCGTACTGGTCCTTGGCCCCGCACTTCGGGCACTCGCCCTTGATGAAGCGGTCGGGCAGGAACATCTGCTTGACCGGGTCGTAGTACTGCTGGATCGAGCGCACCTCGATCAGGCCGGCGGCCTGCAGCTTCTTGTAGATGTCCTCCGAGTAGAAGCGCGTCTCGTCGGAATGCGTCGAGTAGTAGTTGTCGAACGCCACGTGGAAGCCGGCGAAGTCGCGCGTGTGTTCCTGGTACACCCGGCCGATCAGTTCCTCGGGCTTGATGCCCTCCTTCTCGGCGCGCAGCATGATCGGCGTGCCGTGCGTGTCGTCGGCGCAGACGTACCAGCACTCGTTGCCGCGCATCTTCTGGAAGCGCACCCAGGTGTCGGTCTGGATGTACTCGACGAGGTGGCCGAGGTGGATGGCGCCGTTGGCGTAGGGCAGGGCGGAGGTGACGAGGATCTTGCGGTTCATGGAAACGGATGCTTTCTCGGGGTTGCGCGCGGCAAGACCGGAATGATCCCATTTCCGGGCGGTCTACCGCAAGGTAAGGGGCCGGACGCCCCGCCGTTGCGGCCTTCTTGGAAAATCAGCGGAACCTAATATAAAATCTCGATAAAATCAGTCGGGTACCGCGGTCGCGGCTTCTACGCGATAATGCGGCCCCGCTCTTGTCCCCAACATTTTTGATTCCGAGGCCTCCATGTCTGTAAACGAACAGGAAATTCACAACGCCCTCAAGGAAGTCATCGATCCCAACACGGGCAAGGATCTCGTCACCGGCAAGGCGGCGAAGAACATCAAGGTCGACGGCGGCAACGTCTCGCTCGACATCGAGTTCGGCTATCCGGCCAAGAGCCAGATGGACGCCATCCGCCAGGCCGTGATCGACAGGCTCAAGAAGGTTGCCGGCGTGAGCAACGTCTCGGCGAACGTCACGCAGAAGATCGTCGCCCACACCG
>DASVZD010000135.1:0-7025 GCA_036391815.1 Rhodocyclaceae bacterium | reverse complement strand
GGGCCGCAGCAGCTCGACCTGGTGCTGCGCGAAGTAGCCGATCGCCAGGTGGCGGCCCTCGACGCGGGCGCCGGCCAGCGGCGCCAGGTCGCCCACCAGCAGCTTGACCAGCGTCGACTTGCCGGCGCCGTTGCGGCCGAGCAGGCCGAGGCGGGCGCCCGGGCGCAGCGTCAGCGTGATGCCGTCGAGCACGGCCTTGTCGCCGTAGCCGGCCGCCGCCGCCTCGACCGCCAGCAGCGGATCGGAGAAGCCCGCCGGCTCGGCGAAGCGGAAGGTGAACGGCGTGTCGATGTGGGCGGCGGCGATGCGCTCCATGCGGTCGAGCGCCTTGAGGCGGCTCTGCGCCTGGCGCGCCTTGGTGGCCTTGGCGCGGAAGCGCTCGACGAACTTCTCCAGGTGGGCGATCTCGCGCTGCTGGGCCTCGAAGGTGGCCTGCTGCGCGGCCAGCCGCTCGGCGCGCGTCTGCTCGAAAGCCGAGTAGTTGCCGGCGTAGAGCATCATGCGGCGGTTCTCGATGTGCAGCGTGCGGTCGACGACGGCGTCGAGGAAATCGCGGTCGTGGGAGATCATGACCAGCGTGCCGCGATAGGCCTTCAGCCAGCCTTCCAGCCACAGCACCGCATCGAGGTCGAGGTGGTTGGTCGGCTCGTCGAGCAGCAGCAGGTCGGAGCGGCACATCAGCGCGCGGCCGAGGTTGAGCCGCACGCGCCAGCCGCCGGAGAACTCGGCCACCGGCCGCGCGAAGTCGGCGTCGGCGAAGCCCAGGCCGTGCAGCAGTTCGGCGGCGCGCGCCCGCGCCGCATAGCCGCCGATCTCGTCGAGGCGGCCGTGCAGCTCGGCGAGGCGGAGGCCGTCGTGCGCGGCTTCGGCCGCCGCCAGCCCGCGCTCGACCTGGCGCAGCTCGGCATCGCCGTCGAGCACGAACTCGAGGGCGGCGTCGGGCAGCGCCGGCGTGTCCTGCGCGACGTGCGCGACGGTCCAGCGCGGCGGCATCTCGAGGTCGCCGCGCTCGGCGTTCAGTTCATGGCGCAGCAGGGCAAGGAAGGACGACTTGCCGCAGCCGTTGGCGCCGACCAGGCCGACTTTCCAGCCGGGATGCAGCTGAAACGAGGCGTCTTCGACGAGTGGCTGGCCGCCGCGGGCAAAGCAGAGGTTGCGGGAGAGGATCATGAGCAGCTAGGATGCGAGGCAGGTTGGATTTTACGGGAAGCCCCATGCGCTCGCTGTCGCTGCTGTTCGTTTGCTGGCTCGCCGTCGGCGCCGTGCGCGCCGAGGACATCGTGGCGCCGCCGATTGACGTCCCCCTGCTGTCGGAGGACGAGCGGAAGATGCTCGACGAACGTTCCAAGGCCCTGCATGAAAAGGCCGATTTGATGCGCCAGGAGGCGGAGAGCAAGTTCACCGCGGAAAACGCCGCCTGCTGGCAGAAATTCCTGGTGAGCAGCTGCCAGAAGGACGCCAAGAAGACGAAGACCGAGCGCCTGATGGAGGCGCGCCGCGTCGAGTCCGAAGCCAAGGAGATCGACCGCAAGCTGCGCATCGCCAAGTTCGCCCAGGACCAGGCCACCAAGGCCCAGGAAGACCCGAAGCGCAAGGCGGATGCCGCCGCGCAGGCCGAGCAGGCCAGGAAGGAGCGCGAGGAGGCGATGGCGCGCGTGGAGAAGAACAAGCAGGAGGCGGCGCAGCGCGGCAAGCACTGACCGCCGCCGCCCGGCGTCCCGGGCCGCCTTCCCGCGCATGTTAGTATCGGCGCATACCGCCTGCCCGCGCTCGCCGGCAGCACGCCAGAAAGCGATGCAAGAACAGCTCTCCCCGATTTCCGCCCTGCCCGCACGCGACGTGGCCACCCACGGCCAGGTGTTCACGCCGGAATCCATCGTCGACCGCATGCTGGGCATGGTGAAGAATCGCGGCCGCATGCTCGAACCCGCCTGCGGCGACGGCGCTTTCGTCGCGCGCATCCCGCCGCACTACCCGGAGGTGGTCGCCATCGAGCTCGACCCGCGGCACTGTCCGGACGGCGCGCTCAACATGGACTTCTTCACCTATCCCGAGAGCGAGAAGTTCGACACCATCATCGGCAACCCGCCCTACGTGAGGGCGCGCGACATCCTCGCCTCGACGCGCAAGCACTTCACCACCCAGCTGCTCGACGGCCACGCCAACCTCTACCTGCATTTCATCGAGAAGTGCGTGCGCCACCTCAAGCCCGGCGGCGAGCTGATCTTCATCACCCCGCGCGAGTTCCTCAAGGCGACCGGCGCGGCGCGCCTCAACACCTGGCTCTTCGACCAGGGCACCATCACCGACTTCGAGGACCTCGGCGACGCCCGCGTCTTCGCCGACGTCGTGCCGAACTGCGCGATCTGGCGCTTCCAGAAGGGCGACCTCCGGCACCGCATGAGCGACGGCCGGCGCATGGTGGCCTCCGGCGGCCAGATCCTGCTGACGCGCGGCATCTACAGCGTGCCGCTGAACCGCGTGTTCGCGGTCAAGGTGGGTGCCGTCTCCGGCGCCGACGAGATCTTCGCCAACACCGAGTTGGGCAACGCCGATTTCGTCTGCTCGAAGACGGCGCAGACCGGCGAACTGCGCCGCATGATCTTCGACACTCCGCTGCCCTGGCTCGAGCAGTTCAAGGAGCGGCTGCTGGCCCGCCGGGTGACCAAGTTCGACGAATCGAACTGGTGGAAGTGGGGGCGCCGCCACCATGCGTCCGATGCGCCGCGCATCTATGTGAACGGCAAGACGCGCAATCCCAAGCCCTTCTTCGTCCATCCATGCACCAACTACGACGGTTCGGTGATGGCACTATTCCCGCATCGCAGGCTCCAACCCGCGGATATGGTCCGTTTGGCGGGGATGCTCAATGAGGTCGACTGGCACGAGCTGGGTTTCGTCTGCGACGGGCGCTTCCTCTTCGCCCAGCGCAGCCTGGAGAACGCCCTCCTCCCCGAAGACTTCGCGGCCTACGCCGTCGCCGGCCTGGTATAGAGTTCGGGTTATGGTCCCGCATCTCACCACCGCCCTGGCCGGCCCCCTGCTGGAGCTGGAAAAGCGCTTCCTCGCCAACGACACCACGATCGAGCAGTGGCTGCGCAGCTGGTGGCAGGAGCACACGCCCCCGTTCTACTGTTCGGTCGACCTGCGCAATGCCGGCTTCAAGCTGGCGCCGGTGGACACCAACCTGTTCCCCGGCGGCTTCAACAACCTCAACCCGGTGTTCCTGCCGCTGTGCGTGCAGGCCGCCATGACGGCCGTCGAGAAGGTCTGCCCGGAAGCGAAGAACCTGCTCTTGATCCCGGAAAACCACACGCGCAACCAGTTCTACCTGCAGAACGTCGCGCGCCTGGCCACCATCCTGCACTACACCGGCCTCAACGTGCGCGTCGGCTCGCTGCTGCCGGAGATCACCGAGCCGACCCGGCTGGAACTGCCCGACGGCGAGTCGCTGACCCTGGAGCCGGTCAAGCGCCTGGGGCCGGATGGACGCCGCCTCGGCCTCGACGGCTTCGATCCCTGCGCGGTGCTGCTGAACAACGACCTGTCGGCCGGCGTGCCCGAGATCCTCAAGAACCTGCACGAGCAGTTCGTCATCCCGCCATTGCATGCCGGCTGGCATGCGCGGCGCAAGTCGCGCCACTTCGCGGCCTACAACGAGGTTGCCGAGGCCTTTGCCAGGCACATCGGCGTCGATCCGTGGCTGATCAACCCCTACTTCGGCGTCTGCGGCAGGATCAACTTCCAGGAGCGCACCGGCGAGGAATGCCTGGCGGCCAACGTCGACGGGCTGCTGGCGCGCATCCGCGCCAAGTACAGGGAATACGGCATCGACGAGAAGCCCTTCGTCATCGTCAAGGCGGACGCCGGCACCTACGGCATGGGCATCATGACCGTCTACGACGCCAGCGAGGTCAAGGGCCTCAACCGGCGCCAGCGCAACAAGATGTCGGTCGTGAAGGAAGGCCTGCAGGTCCACGAGGTGATCATCCAGGAAGGCGTGCCGACCTTCGAGACCGTCGACGAGGGCACCGCCGAGCCGGTCGTGTACATGATCGACCGCTACGTCGTCGGCGGCTTCTACCGCGTCAACACCGCGCGCGGCCGCGACGAGAACCTCAACGCCCCCGGCATGGCGTTCAAGCCGCTGGCCTTCGAGACCGGCTGCCTGCTGCCCGACGCCTGCCAAGCGCCGGATGCGCCGCCCAACCGCTTCTACGCCTACGGCGTCGTGGCGCGGCTGGCGCTGCTGGCGGCATCGCTGGAACTGGAACACACGGCGCCGGACGAGAGCGGGTCCTGATGGACTTCGCCTTCATCGTCGATCCGCTCGACCACCTCAAGGAATACAAGGACAGCAGCGTCGCGATGATGCGCGCCGCAGCGAAGCGCGGCCACCGCTGCTGGGCGGTCCAGCGCGAGACGCTGGCGTGGCGCGACGGTGCCACGCGTGCCCGCGCGCTGCGCGTCGAGCCACAGGCGGCGGGTACGCCCTGGTACGTCGCCGGCGCGGAAGGCGCCGCGCGACTGGCGGAGTTCGACGCCGTGCTGATGCGCCAGGACCCGCCCTTCGACTTCGAGTACGTCGCCGCCACCTGGCTGCTCGAGCGCGCCGAAAGCGAGGGCGCCCGCGTCTTCAACCGGCCGGGCGCCGTGCGCGGCCACTCGGAGAAGGTGGCCATCGCCGAGTTTCCGCAATTCATCGCCACCACGCTGATCTCGCGCGACGAAGCCGACATCCAGGCCTTCATCGACGAGATGCAGGACTGCGTGCTCAAGCCGCTCGACGGCATGGGGGGCAGCTCCGTCTTCCGCGTGCGCGCCGACGACCCGAACCGCAACGTCATCGTCGAGACCATCGCGGCGCTCGGCACCCGGACGGTCATGGCGCAGCGCTACCTGCCGCAGATCGCGCAGGGCGACAAGCGCATCCTGCTGATCGCCGGCGAGCCGGTGCCCCATGCGCTGGCGCGCATCCCGAAGCCCGGCGAGAGCCGCGGCAACCTGGCGGCGGGTGGCAGCGGACGGGCGCAGCCACTCAGCGAGCGCGACCGGGAGATCGCGGGGACGCTGGGGCCGATCCTCTGGTCGCGCGGCCTGCTGCTGGTCGGCCTCGACGTCATCGGCGACTGCCTGACGGAAATCAACGTGACCAGCCCGACCTGCCTGGTCGAAATCGAACAACAGACCGGCTTCGACGTGGCCGGGCGCTTCATCGACGAACTCGAAAAGACATGCGCATCTTCGTGACCCTCTGCGCGGCGCTGCTGCTCGCCGCCTGCCAGCCGGCCCCCAAGACCTTCACCCAGGAGTCCTACGTCTTCGGCACGCGCGTCGAAGTGACGGTGTGGGACCCGCCCCCGGAGGCCCAGGCCGCGGTGGCCGAAGTGCTGCGCGAGTTCGACCGGCTGCATCGCACCTACCACGCCTGGCAGCCGTCGGAGATGACGGCGGTGAACGATGCCATCGCGGCGGGCAAGAGCCGCGCGGTGGCGCCCGAGTTCGCGCAGTTCGTGCGCGAGGCGCAGGCGCTGTCGGCGCAGGGCGACCACTTGTTCGACCCGGGCATCGGCAACGAGGTCAAGCTGTGGGGCTTCCACGACGACAGCTTCAAGGCGCAGTTGCCGGACGCCGACGCGCTCGCCAAGCTGGTCAAGGCCAAGCCTTCGATCGCCGACGTCGTCGTCTCCGGCAACACCATCTCCAGCCGCAACCCGGCCGTCGCGCTCGACTTCGGCGGCTACCTCAAGGGCGTCGCGCTCGACCGCGCGGTCGACATCCTGTGGCGCAACGGCGTCTCCAACGCGCTGGTGAATATCGGCGGCAACGTCATGGCGATCGGCTCCAAGGGCGGCACGCCGTGGCGCGTCGGCATCCAGAGCCCGCGCTCGCCGACGCCGCTGGCGACGCTCGACCTGCGCGACGGCGAGGCGATCGGCACCTCCGGCGACTACCAGCGCTTCTTCGAGCTCGACGGCAAGCGCTACTGCCACCTGATCGATCCGCGCACCGGACGGCCCGCCGAGGGCACCGAGGCGGTCACCGTGCTCATCACGCCGCGGCGCGATGCCGGCATGTGGTCGG
This sequence comes from Rhodocyclaceae bacterium, assembly GCA_036391815.1. Taxonomy (GTDB): domain Bacteria; phylum Pseudomonadota; class Gammaproteobacteria; order Burkholderiales; family Rhodocyclaceae; genus Nitricoxidireducens. The sequence continues at coordinate 941 of DASVZD010000135.1, read as the reverse complement.
ACTGGGCCAGCAAGCCGCTGTTCATCGCCGGCCCCGGATGGCGCGCCATGGCGCAGAAGCTCGGCATGACGCACGTGCTGCGCGTCGGCACCGACGGCAAGGTCGAGATGACCGACGCCATGCGCGAGCGCGTGAAGCTGGAGGCCCAGCCGTGAACGATCCCGATATCGAGAAGGCCGTCCGGCGCGGCGTCGGCATCGCCGCGCTGCGCCGCTTGCGCCGGATGGTGGATGCCGAGAACGCGCAGGGCGCCGCCGACGCCCGCTGGGCGACCCGCCTGTCATGGCTGTTCGCGCTGGCGGCGGCGCTGCTGCTGGCCTGGCTTGCCTTCCGGTAGAATTCCGGCTTCGCGGAAAACACACGATGATCGGCCTCTTCCTCGTCACCCACGGCAGCTACGGCGAATCGCTCATCCAGTGCGCATGCCACGTGCTCAACAAGCGCCCGCCGCAGATCGCGCAGCTGGGGGTGGCGGTGCAGGACGATCCGCTCGACATCCTGCCGCTGGCGAAGCAGATGCTGGACATGGTGGACAGCGGCGAAGGCGTGCTGGTCATGACCGACGTTTTCGGCGCCACGCCGGCCAACATGGCGCTGAAGCTGCTGGAGCCCGGCCGCATCGAAGGCGTGGCCGGCGTCAACCTGCCGATGCTGCTGCGCGCGCTCACCTACCGCGACAAGGACATGAACACCCTCGTGACGCGGGCCATTGCCGGCGGGCGCGACGGCGTGCTAAATATGCTTACCCGATAACGATCCGGACCTGCCATGCCGAAAGCCGAAGTGGAAATCGTCAACAAGCTCGGGCTGCACGCCCGGGCCTCCGCTTTACTGGTTAAAACCGCCGTCAAATTCAATTCCGAAATTAAAATCGAACGGGAAGGCATCGAAGTCAATGGTAAGAGCATCATGGGGATCATGATGCTTGCCGCAGCAAAAGG
>DASVZD010000134.1:0-4050 GCA_036391815.1 Rhodocyclaceae bacterium | reverse complement strand
GGCACGCCGTCGGCGCTCGCCTTCAGCCACGCCGACCTGATCGAGCAGACGGAGTCCCTTCCGGCCGCGCATCCCGGCTATCCGCAGGCGGGCGACCTGTTCTGGTCGCCGGCCGCGTGGTCGGCCCGCGCCGGACTGCTGGAGGGCCTGCTGCCGGCCTGGCGCCAGGGGCAGCCGGTGGTGGCCTATGATGGGGACGTCTCGGCCGAGGCGGCGTTCGCGCTCATCGACAAGTATGATGTGCGCAACGCGCGGCTGACGCCGCAGGAGCTGGAGGCGATGATGTCCGCGATGCCAAGGCCGAACGAAAGTCTCGACTGCCGCCTGCGCACGCTGTCGACCGGCGGGATGGCGGCGGCACCGGCGCTGGCGGAGTGGCTGCAGGCGCAGCTCGGCGTCGCCGCGACGGCCTAGGGAGAGAGATCATGGGCGATGCGAACGGGGAAGCCCCCGGCAAGGAGCGCAGACGCGACACCGAGGTCCGGGCGCTGTTCGTCGAGGCCTACGACATCCTCGAGCCCTTCTTCGATCCGGCCAACAGCTGGGCCGGACAGAGCCACGAGCACCTCGCCTATCGCGCGCTGCACGAGCGCTTTCCGCAGCTCTCGGGCGACCAGATCTTCATCATCGTGGATGCGGCGCGCCGCGTCTTCGGCAATGGCGGCAAGCCGGTCCCGTAGCGAAACGCACGGTTGATCCGGATGGCATCGCCGCCGATCCGGCGATGGCATCGGCGCGGCGGCAGATGACGGAAGATCGACGCGCGATGGACGCGGGCTTGATCTGCGTCAAGTCCGGAAACCCTATTGCAGCCGTGGAATTTCAGCGACGGGCGCGCAAACTTGGGTATGATTCCCTCGCTGCCGGGTGGCGGTGAGGCCATAACAACTCAATGACTCAATCAGGGAGGATTCATGTCTTTGTTGATTGGAGTACCCAAGGAGACCTTTCCGGACGAGAAGCGCGTAGCGACCGTCCCGGAAGTCGTCGAGAAGCTGATCAAGCTTGGCTTTGCGGTCGCCGTGCAATCCGGCGCCGGCGATGCCTCGAATTGCAGCGACGACGCGTATCGCACCGCGGGTGCGCAAATCATCCCGAACGCCGCCGAACTCTGGGCGAAATCGGACATCGTCTTGAAGGTGCGTCCGCCCAGCCAGGATGAAGTCGGCCTGATGCGCGAAGGCGGCACCCTGATCGGCTTCGTCTGGCCGGCGCAGAACCCGGAACTCATGCAGCAACTGGCGGCGAAGAAAGCCACGGTGCTGGCGATCGACGCGCTGCCGCGCACGCTGTCGCGCGCGCAGAAGATGGACGCGCTCACCTCGCAGGCCGGCGTCGCCGGCTACCGCGCCGTCATCGAGGCGGCCAACGCCTTCGGCCGCTTCTTCAACGGCCAGATCACCGCCGCGGGCAAGGTGCCGCCGGCCAAGGTGTTCATCGCCGGCGCCGGCGTCGCGGGTCTCGCCGCGATCGGCACGGCGGCGGGCCTGGGCGCCATCGTGCGCGCCAACGACACGCGCGCCGAGGTGGCCGACCAGGTCGTGTCGCTGGGCGGCGAATTCGTCAAGGTCAACTACGAGGAAGAAGGCTCGGGCGGCGGCGGCTACGCCAAGGTCATGTCCGAGGGCTTCCAGGCGGCGCAGCGCCAGATGTACGCGCAGCAGGCCAGGGAAGTCGACATCATCATCACCACCGCGCTGATCCCCGGCAAGCCGGCGCCGCGGCTGATCACGGCCGACATGGTCAAGTCCATGAAGCCGGGCAGCGTGATCGTCGACATGGCCGCCGAGCAGGGCGGCAACTGCGAACTCACCGAGCGCGACAAGGCGGTGGTCAAGCACGGCGTCACCATCATCGGCTACACGGACCTGGTGAGCCGCCTCGCCAAGCAGTCCTCGACGCTGTATTCGAACAACCTGCTGCGCCTGACGGAAGAACTGTGCAAGACCAAGGACGGCAACATCAACGTCAACATGGAAGACGACGCCATCCGCGGTTTGACGGTGATCAAGGACGGCGCCGTCACCTGGCCGGCGCCGCCGCTCAAGCAGGCGCCGCCTCCGCCGCCCAAGGCGGCCATGCCGCCGCCGCCGCCCGCGCACGGACACGGCGCCGGCGCGCCGGCCTCGGTCGGCAAGGTCGCGACGATGTTCGGCATCGGCGCCGTGCTGTTCTGGCTGATCGGCATGGGCGCGCCGTCGGCCTTCCTGGCGCACTTCACGGTGTTCGTGCTGGCCTGCTTCGTCGGCTACATGGTGGTCTGGAACGTCACCCCCGCGCTGCATACCCCGCTGATGAGCGTGACCAACGCCATCTCGTCGATCATCTGCATCGGCGCGCTGGTGCAGATCGCGCCGCCGCTCGGCGAGGGCATGACGCGGCCTGAGGCGCTGATCCAGGGCCTCGCGGGCCTCGGCATCGCGCTGACGGCGATCAATATGTTCGGCGGCTTCGCGGTGACGCGTCGCATGCTCGACATGTTCCGCAAGTAATCGGGGAGACGAACAAATGACTGCAAGCTTGGCAACCGTCTCCTACATCGGAGCGACGATCCTCTTCATCCTCAGCCTGGGCGGCCTGTCCAATCCTGAGACTTCCCGCCGCGGCAACGTCTACGGCATGATCGGCATGGCCATCGCGGTGCTGGCCACGGTGTTCGGTCCGCGCGTGACGCCGGCCGGCTTCGGCTGGATCATCGGCGCCATGGTGATCGGCGGCAGCATCGGCCTGTATGCGGCGCGCGTCGTCAAGATGACGCAGATGCCGGAACTGGTCGCGCTGATGCACAGCCTGGTCGGTCTGGCCGCGTGCCTGGTCGGCTTCGCCAACTACTTCGATCCGGCCGCCGCGGCCGAATTCCAGGGCGCCGAAAAGACCATCCACGAAGTCGAGATCTACGTCGGCATCCTGATCGGCGCGGTGACGTTCTCCGGTTCGCTGATCGCCTTCGGCAAGCTGTCCGGCAAGATCGGCGGCAAGCCGGTGCTGCTGCCGGGGCGCCACTTCATCAACCTGATCGGCCTCTTGATCGTCATCTGGTTCGGCGCGCAGTTCATCCATGCCGAGACCGTGTCCGACGGCATGCTGCCGCTCATCGTCATGACGGTGATCTCGCTGCTGTTCGGCATCCACATGGTGATGGCGATCGGCGGCGCCGACATGCCGGTGGTGGTGTCGATGCTCAACAGCTACTCCGGGTGGGCGGCGTCGGCGACCGGCTTCATGCTCAACAACGACCTGCTGATCGTGGTCGGCGCGCTGGTGGGCTCCTCGGGCGCGATCCTGTCCTACATCATGTGCCGCGCGATGAACCGCAACTTCATCAGCGTCATTGCGGGCGGCTTCGGCACCGGCGGCGGGGCTCCGGCGGCCAAGGGCGGCGGCGCCGAGCAGCCGCAGGGCGAAGTGGTGGCGGTCAGCGCGCAGGAAACCGCGGAGCTGCTGAAGGAATCGAAGAACGTCATCATCGTGCCGGGCTACGGCATGGCCGTGGCGCAGGCACAGCACGTGGTGTACGAGATCACCCAGCATCTGCGCGAGAAGGGCGTCAACGTGCGCTTCGGCATCCACCCGGTGGCGGGCCGCATGCCGGGCCACATGAACGTGCTGCTGGCCGAGGCCAAGGTGCCCTACGACATCGTGATGGAAATGGACGAGATCAACGAGGACTTCCCGGACACCGACGTCGCGATGGTGATCGGCGCCAACGACATCGTGAACCCGGCCGCCCAGGAAGACCCGACCAGCCCGATCGCCGGCATGCCGGTGCTCGAGGTCTGGAAGGCGAAGACCTCGATCGTGATGAAGCGCTCGATGGCCTCCGGCTACGCCGGGGTCGACAATCCGCTGTTCTACAAGGAGAACAACCGGATGCTGTTCGGCGATGCCAAGAAGATGCTCGACGAGGTGCTGGTGGCGTTGATGGCGTAGGCCTCGACCCTCGCTGCATCAAGCAAAACGCCCGCGGTTTAGCGGGCGTTTTGCTTTATTGGGGATGCTCGCGCCGCCGGGGTGCCCTGCTGCGCTCCATGTCCTCCGGCGGACAAAAAC
>DASVZD010000133.1:0-5462 GCA_036391815.1 Rhodocyclaceae bacterium | reverse complement strand
CATCCTTGGATTCGGACAGGTGATACATACGACCAAGGGCTGCCTGCGCTCCTGCATGCCCTTGTTCAGCCGCCTTTCGATACCACTTCAGGGCTTCGCGATAGTTCTCTTGCACCCCGTCTCCATTCAAGTAGGCCGTTCCAAGATCGAACTGGGCCGGTGCGTATCCTTGCGCGGCAGCCTTCTTCATCGAGGCAACAGCTTTGTCGGAATCCGGTGCTGCCGCAGCGGCGCCGGCAGCAGCTATCAACGCCGCACCAAGCAATGCCGCAGCCGCACTTCGGGCGATCTGCCAGATGGCCACTATCCCGCGATCCCTGGTCATCATTGCGACAGGCCAGCCAAACTGGGCGCACGAACCCCGGGCTTCAAGAACCAGTGAACCTTGCCTTGGCCGATCACAAACGGATCAGGCAAGCCCTGCCCACGAGCGAAATGCATGTAGACCCACGGTGGAAGCAGGCCAGCCAGCCGAATCGCGACTTCATGCGAGATGAGGCCGTTGATCTTCACCCGAGGAAAGTAGGACCAGTTCGAACTGGCCCACTGATAGACAGTATTCCCACCGAGGTACTTGGGCGTCGCGGAAACGCGCTCAAACAGCTCTCCCGAATACCCACCCGAACGAAACACCGATGTCGAAATCTCGCATCGCTTTTCCTTGCAGGCGCCGCCGACAAAGAACAAAGTCCGCTCCGTTGTGGCAGGGGCGAGCAGCGGCTTTTTCGTCTCGACGCGAACCTCATACGATTCGGCTTGGAACGCGGCCACGCCTGCCTTGCCGAATACCTCGATGAGATGCTCCATCGGATCGCCTTGAACCTCTTGCTCGGGCATGAGCACAAGGATGTGATTCTTGTCCGCTGGGCCTGTTGAATCGGCGAAGGCGGTAAGAACTGTGAGGAGTCCGCCCACAGAGGGGCTGACGCCAGGCGGAACAAAGGCAACCTTCGCCATTTGGCCGACGCCGACCACAGCGCCAGCGGCGCTCGCCACCTTGTCGAGATCGGTTCGCTCCATCGCCGCGTACTTTCCCGAAAGGGCATCGGTATCCTTGATGCCGGTCGATGCGCCGAGGTAATCCAGAACGCACCACGCCAACGAATGATCATTTGCGCAGTCATCATCGCGACCACCGGAGCCCAAGAGGCCGGCATACGACTGGTGGCAGAAGAAGGTCAGAACGACAAGCGCGAGTTTCAGAGACTTCGCCATACCGATTTTCCGCTCCCTGGAATTGCCGACTATCCTGCCGACATAGCGGGCGAGCATAGCGCATACAACCGTATGCAGACAAGGAGCGCCCCATAAGGGACTCTTGACCCCGCCATGGGGGACAAGAAGCTAGCAACACTCGTATTTGGCGAAGTCCTGCAAGCGCTACGATTGCGCGAAGGAATGACGCAGGATCAACTGGCCGAACGTGCGGGAACCGAACGCAGCCATATCAGCGCGCTGGAGCGTGCTGAGAAGGGTCCGGCATTGGCAACGATCTTCAGTCTGGCCGACGGACTGGGCGTTTCAGCAGCCGAACTGATCGCCACCGTAGAGAAGGAACTGAAGGCGCGACGCCGGGCCTGAGCGAACGAAATCTGCCGTAGCGGTCAAGGTGTGACTGCGTGCGTGCGAACGATACCGTCAATAGAAGACTGGCAATTAACGGCCATCGGGCGCGCAAGTAACGCCGTGATCTGAGGCGGGGAAAGGTACTCCGAAATGGCAAAGGGGCGCCAAAATGCGCCCCTTGCCGTTTTCACAAGTGCTTGATTATCTATCTCTGTGCATCTGAGACAAGATAGCGGGGGGCAATAAAAAAGCCCGCCGAAGCGGGCTTTCTTCTATCAGGCGGAAGCCTTACTTCAGCTTCACTTCCTTGTACATCACGTGCTTGCGAGCCTTCGGGTCGAACTTCATGAACTCCAGCTTCTCGGGCGTCGTGCGCTTGTTCTTCGAAGTGGTGTAGAAGTGACCGGTCCCGGCAGTGGACTCGAGCTTGATTTTTTCGCGACCGCCTTTGGCCATGATTGATCTCCTTAGACAGCCTCGCCGCGGCTACGCAGCTCGGACAGGACGACGTCGATGCCCTTCTTGTCGATGGTGCGCAGGCCGGCGTTGGACACGCGCAGGCGCACCCAGCGGTTTTCGGACTCGACCCAGAACTTGCGCGATTGCAGGTTCGGCAGGAAGCGGCGTTTCGTTTTGTTGTTGGCGTGGGAAACGTTGTTCCCGACCATCGGGGCCTTGCCCGTCACTTGGCAGACGCGGGACATGGTGTAACTCCGGTTAATTCAGGATTGGCCGGCGCAGAATCGGCGCTGGCCGCAATGGAAAGCCGCGGATTCTACCGGAAAACCCCGCGGGAATTCAAGCGCTTTTTCACTCCTCACAGGAGGCCGCGCTCGGCGAAGGAAAGCGGGGCGGCGTGGCCGGCGACGATGAAGTGGTCGAGCAGCTTGATGTCCACCAGGGACAGCGCCTGGCGCAGCGAGCGCGTGAGCATCTCGTCCGCTCCCGACGGCTCCGCGACGCCGGAGGGATGGTTGTGGGCGAAGACCGCGGCTGAGGCATTGCAGGCGAGCGCCCGCTTCACCACCTCGCGCGGGTAGACGCTTGTTTTCGTGAGAGTTCCGCGGAACAGTTCTTCGAAGGCGATCAGCCGGTTCCGGCTGTCGAGCCAGAGCGCGCAGAACACTTCGTGGGGCAGGGCGGCGAGCTGAAGGCGCAGCCAGTCGCGCACGGCGCCCGGCGACGACAGCAGCTCTCCGGCCCGCACTTCCTCGGCCAGCGCCCGGCGCGCCAACTCCAGCGTGGCAACCAGTTGGGCGGCCTTGGCGGGGCCGAGGCCCGGCAGGGCGGCGAGCCGTGCCGCGTCCGCATGCGCGAGCCGTGCCAGGCTGCCGCCGAAACGGTCGAGCAGTTCGCGGGCGAGGTCGACCGCGCTCTTGCCGCGGATCCCGACCCGCAGGAAGATGGCCAGCAGCTCGGCGTCCGACAGCACGGCGGCGCCGCGGGCCAGCAGCCTCTCTCGGGGCCGCTCGGCGGCCGGCCAGTCGGTAATGGCCATCGGGTAGAATCCCCCATCGGGTCAATCGGACGAAATATTCTATCGTCATGGTGGAGCTTTCTGGCAAGCGCGTCGTCGTCGGGGTGACCGGCGGGGTGGCGGCCTACAAGGCGGCGGAACTGGTGCGGCTGCTGGTCAAGGCGGGCGCCACGGTGGACGTCGCCCTCACCGAGGCGGCGGCCCGCTTCGTGGGAGCGCCCACTTTCCAGGCCTTGTCCGGCCGACCGGTATGGACCGACCTGTGGGACTCGCGTCCCGACAACGGCATGGCGCACATCGACCTGACGCGCGGCGCGGCCGCCTGCGTCGTGGCGCCGGCCACCGCCGACTTCCTGGCCAAGCTGGCCCACGGTTTCGCCGACGATCTGCTGTCGACCCTGTGCCTGGCGCGCGCCTGCCCGCTGCTCGCCGCGCCGGCCATGAACCGCCAGATGTGGGAGAACCCGGCAACGCAGCGCAACGTCGCGCAGCTGCGCGCCGATGGCGTCGCCATCCTCGGCCCGGCCAGCGGCGAGCAGGCCTGCGGCGAGGAAGGCCTGGGCCGCATGCTGGAGGCCGCCGACATCTTCGAGGAACTGGTGGGCTCGCTGCAGCCGCGGCGCCTGGCCGGCCGGCGCGTGCTGCTGACGGCGGGCCCGACCTTCGAGCCGATCGACCCCGTGCGCGGCATCACCAATTCCAGCTCGGGCCGCATGGGCTTCGCCCTGGCGCGCGCCTTCCGCGACGCGGGGGCGGCCGTCACCCTGGTTGCCGGGCCGGTCGAACTGCCCACGCCCCGCGGCGTCGAGCGCATCGACGTGACGACTGCACAGGAGATGCGCGACGCCGTGCTGGCGGCGTTGCCCGGGCAGCACGTCTTCGTCGGCGTGGCCGCCGTGGCCGATTACCGGCCGGTGAGCGCGGCGCCCGACAAGATCAAGAAATCCGCGGCGCCGCTGACGCTGCAGCTGCAGCCCAATCCCGACATCCTGGCCGAGGTGGCGGCGCGTCCGGATGCACCGTTCTGCGTCGGCTTCGCCGCCGAAAGCCGCGACTTGCCGACCTACGCCAGGCGCAAGCTCGAGGAGAAGAAGCTGCGGCTGGTGGTCGGCAACCTGGTGCAGGACGGGCTCGGCGGCGACACCAATGCCATCACCCTGTTCGACGCCGCCGGTGAGCATCCGCTGCCGCCGGGCGCCAAGCTCGGGATTGCCCGCGACATCGTTTCCCACATCGCCAAGCTGATCGATCCATGCACCGTATAGACGTCAAGATCCTCGACCCGCGCCTGCGCGACAATCCTCCGCATTACGCGACGCCGGGAGCCGCCGGCCTCGACCTGCGCGCCTGCATCGAGGCCCCGCTCAAGATCCACCCGGGCGAGACGACGCTGGTGCCGACCGGCATCGCCATCCATCTCGCCGATCCCGGCCTTGCCGCGATGATCCTGCCGCGCTCGGGACTCGGCCACAAGCAGGGCATCGTGCTCGGCAACCTGGTCGGGCTGATCGACTCCGACTACCAGGGCGAGATCTTCATTTCCACCTGGAATCGCGGCAAGCAGACCTTCACCCTGAACCCGCTCGACCGCCTGGCGCAGCTCGTGGTGGTGCCGGTGGTGCAGGTCGCGTTCAACGTCGTCGACAGCTTCGAGGAAAGCCACCGCGGCGAAGGCGGGTTCGGCAGCACCGGCCATCAGTAGGCGGGAAAAGGCGCGGCAGGGCAGGGCGCCCTGCCGCCGGGTTCAGCACTTGTCGGCGCCGCCCGTGTACTTCGACATCAGCACCGTGGGCGCCGCGTCCTTGGCTTCCTCCTTGGCGCCTCCCGGCCCGTACTCCGCCAGCAGCGCACGCTTGTAGGAACGGAAGAACTCGTCGTAGAGCAGGCCGCCGGCCACGCCGGTCGCGTAGATCTCGTCGCTGCCGGCATCGTGCTCGATGACGACGGCCGCCAGCGGCTGCGTCGCCTCCTTGGTGGTGACCACCATCCGGCCGCCCTGGGACGGATCGTAGACGCGGTCATGCTCGCAGCAGACGATCATGCCTCCCTTGCCGGCCAGCTTGCTGACGTTGCCGCCGGTGTAGCTGATCGGCGAATGCTCCTTGGTGGGGTAGGAAAGCTGGTGCGCGCAGATGGCGCTGTAGGCGACCAGCGCACCGTTCGGCCCGACACCGCCCTTCCACTCGTATTCGCCGTCGTCGGCCTGCAGCTTCATGCCGGGCGCCTTGGCGCCGAGGCTGATCAGGAAGCACGGCGTCGACTTGTACGGGTAGTGGAAGATATAGGCCTCGTCGCCCTTGAGCTGGCTGGCCTTGAGCGGGTTGCCGTCGCCGTCGACCAGTTTCACGCGGTTGAAGTTCTTCGTCTCTGCCGCCCGGACGGTCTGCAGGTAGGTCGTCTGCAGGCCGGCCAGCGCGGC
>DASVZD010000132.1:0-6918 GCA_036391815.1 Rhodocyclaceae bacterium | reverse complement strand
CTGCCCTGCGGCCCCCGGTAGGGAATCAGGGCCGCCACGTTCTCGTCGACCGGGATGGACAGCTTGCCCTGCTGGGCCGTCATCTCCAGCCATTCGAGCCCGCCATAGCTCTTGCCGGCGTCGGAGAAGCCGGCCTGCAGCTTGGGGAAGCCCAGCAGCGCGCGGATCATCGCCAGCGACAGCGCCTCGTAATAGGCGCCCTTGTACTCCACCACCAGCGGAACGCGCCGCGCGATGCCGTCGAAATCCAGCAGCGGGTTGAAATGGCCGGCGCTCGCCGCCGCATTCTGGAATTCCGGCAGGTTGGCCCCGTAGGTGGTCCAGTTGGTGAAGCCGATGTTGCGGTCGCCGAAGGTGCCGGGCGGGAAGACCGGCGCCGGCAGTGCGCCGGAGGCGGTGCCCTTGCTCTCGCTCGAGAAGTAGTAGCCGAGGACCACGGGGCGCCCCTTCAGGGCGGCGGCGAAGCGTGCGTCGTAATCGAGCTGAGGACGCATCTCGCGGAACGTGGCCTGGAACGCCGCGCTGTCGCGGAACTCGTTCTTCGCCATGGCGTCGAGCGACTTCAGGCCGGAGCTGTCGTCCGGTTCGGCGAAGACGACGTCGAAGCCGACCAGGCGCACGCCGTCGCGCTCGAACAGCTTCTTGATGAGCGTGGCCATGCGCTCGCGCGACCATGGCCAGCGTCCCACCTCGGCCAGCGACTTCTCGTCGATGTCGAGAATGACGATGCGGTCGTCGACGTCGTGCTTCATCGACAGGCGCACCTTGGCGTCGTAGATGATGGCGTCGAGCCGGCTGACCAGCTCGATCGGGTAGAGCTTGGCCGCATGGCCCAGCAGCACGGCGAGGATCGCCAGCCCGATCGCGAACCGCGGCAGATGCCGCTTCACGGTTCGCTGCTCCAGCGCGGGTCAAGCCGGACCGTCATGGAAAGGCCCGCTCAGGCCTTGAAGAAGAATTCCATCTTCACGCCGGCGAGTTCGATGATGTCGTGATCCTTGAGCGGATGCGGCTTGTTCGCCTCGAGCGTCACGCCGGCGACGACCGGGAAGCTGGCACCTTCAACGTGAGTGATGAAATAGCCGTGCGGGCGCCGCGCGATCACCGCGACCTGGACGCCCGGCTTGCCGAGGGTGGTCAGGGTCTTGGTGAGCTCCAGCTCCTTGCCGGTGTTGGCGCCGCTGAGGATCTGGACCGCCGCGGGCGGCAGGACGGGGGCTGCCGCAGCCGGCGCCGGGGCGGGCGCCGCGGCGGCCGCCTTGAAACCGACCTGGGTGTCGCCCATGGCCTTCTGCTGGATCTGCTCGGTCGTCTTGTGCACCATGTCCGGCCGCAGCACCATGGTCTTCTCGAAATCGGCCGGAGGCGGCGCGGCCGCGCCCGCCGGCGCCTGGGCCGGCACTTCGCTGACGAACTTGAGCCGGTACTTGCCCAGCTCGATGACGTCGCCGTTCTGCAGGAAGTGCTTCTCGACGGACTTGCCGTTCACGAAGGTGCCGTTGGTGCTGTGGAGGTCCTCGAGGAATGAGTCGTTGAGGACCGTCACCACCACGGCATGCTCGCCGGAGATCGCCAGATTGTCGATCTGGATGTCGTTATGCGGCTTGCGCCCGATGGTCATCCGCTCCTTCGTGAGCGGAATCTCCTTCAGGACCATGCTCTCCATCGAGAGTATCAGTTTCGCCATTCTTTTTTCCTCAACGCGCCTTGAACCAGCCCAGGAATCGCTGCCACCAGCCCCGTCGGGGGGCGGCAAAGCTTTCCTTGACCCGTACAAGGATAACCGAAACATTGTCGCGCCCGCCGTTGTCGTTGGCCATCTGGACCAACTGCATCGCGCAAAGCTCGAGATTGGCGCCCAGCGCCTGCACCGTCATCGCGATCTCCTCATCCTCCACCATGTCGTTGAGGCCGTCGGAGCAAAGCAGGTAGATGTCGCCGGGCTGGACTTCGTAGTCGTGGATCTCGGGCTCCACGGCGGGATCGATGCCGAGCGCCCGAGTGACCAGGTTCTTGTTCTGCGAATGCCGCGCCTGCTCGGGCGTAATCAGGCCGCTGTCGATCTGCTCCTGCAGCAGCGAATGGTCGCGGGTGACCTGGCCGAACTCCTCGCCGCGCAGGCGGTAGAGGCGCGAGTCGCCGATGTGGGCGACCGTGATCCGGTCGTCCTGGAACACCGCCATGACCAGCGTGGTGCCCATCCCCGCATATTGCGGCTGGCTCTGGGCCGCCTGGTAGACCGCTCCGTTGGTGCGCGCGATCTCCTGCTCCAGGACCACGTGCACGCGCCGCCGGCCGTCCGCTTCGGTCTCGAACGGCTCGCGCTCGGCAAAGGCCTTGGCCAGTTCGCTGCCGAGCAGCGTCGTCGTCATCCCGCTGGCAACTTCGCCGGCGTTGTAGCCGCCCATGCCGTCGGCCAGGATCACGAAGCCGGCCGCGGCATTGGCCAGCACCGCATCCTCGTTGTGGGAGCGCACCTGTCCGGTATCGGACAGGGTTGCGACCTCCAGTGCCTTGCTCAAATCCATCTGCCGCGTCCTTTCAGATCCCAATGTCGAGGTCGGCGCCCGCGGCGGCCTTGCCGCCGCCCACCATGCCGAGGCACAGGCGCAGGTCGGCCGCCAGTTCCGCGCCCGTCTGGTAGCGCTGGTCGGCATCCTTGACCAACACCTTGTCGATGATTGCCACGAGGCACTCGGGGAGGTTCGGATCCACGGTGCGAATGTCCGGATGCGGCTCGTTGGCGATGCGGAACATCAGTTGCGCCATCGAATCGCCCTCGAACGGCAGCTTGCCGCAAGCCATCTGGTAGAGCGAGACGCCGAGCGAGAACAGGTCGGAGCGGCCGTCGATCTTCTTGCCCGCCAGCTGCTCGGGCGACATGTAGGACGGCGTGCCGAGCACCATGCCGGTCTTGGTCTTCGACGAATCCGTGATGCGCGCGATGCCGAAGTCGGTGACCTTGACCTGATCCGAGTCCGGCTCGTACATGATGTTCGCCGGCTTGATATCGCGGTGGACGATGTTGTTCTGGTGCGCGTAATCGAGGGCGTCGGCCACGCGGGCGTAGATGTCGATCACCTTCGGCAGCGGCATCAGGTTGCCGGGCTTGGTGTAGGGCACCAGGTCCTTGCCCTTGAGGAACTCCATGGCGATGTAGGCGAGGTCGTGCTCCTCGCCGGCATCGAAGATGGTGACGATGTTCTGGTGGTTGAGGCGCCCCGCCGTCTCGGCCTCGCGGAAGAAGCGCTGCTTGACGTCGGCCAGTTCATCCTCGTCGAACTCCTGGGACAGCGCCATCGTCTTGATGGCGACCACGCGGTTGATCTTGGGATCGCGGCCGAGATAGACGACGCCCATCGCGCCCTTGCCGAGTTCCTTCTCGATCTGGTAGCGGCCGAGCATCGGCTTCTCGACGTTGCCGCTGGCGTCGAGCAGGCTGGCGTTGCTGCGCGTGCCGCCCCCGCCGCCGAGCATGACCGTCTCCGACATCTGCTTGGCGCGGTTGAGCCGCGTTTCCAGGTCACGGAACTTCGGGTTGTAGTCCGCCATGTAGCGGAACACCGACTCGGCCTTGTTGAACTGGCGCTTGCGCTCGAAATCGAGGCCGAGGTTGTAGAGGTTCTCCATCACCGGGTCGTTCAGCGGGCACTTGCGGAACTTGTCGAACGCCATGTCGAGCTGGCCCTGGCCCTGGAAGGCGAGGCCCAGCATGCGGTTCGACTCCGCCGAATCCAGGTCCGAGACTTCCTTGCCGTGCTCGGTGACCAGGAAGCGCTTGGTCGTCAGCAGCAGGTGGCCGACCAGCAGCAGCGCTGCGGGCACCATCAGCCGCAACCAGAGCAGCTGGGTGGTCATCAGCGCGAAGTGGGTCCCGATCAGCAGCACCAGCAGGCCGGCGGTGGCGACGGCCGCGGTGCCCGCCTTGAGGCGCGGCAGCACGGCGGCGAGGTAGGCGGCGACGAGCAGGAACACTGCCAGCTCGGCCCACGGGCCCCAGGTGGGCGCCACGAAGAAATGCTCGGAGAGGATCGACGAGATCGTATGGGCCTGCAGCAGCACCGCCGGGGTGGAGCCGGAAACCGGCGTCGCGAAGACGTTGCCGACGCCTGCGGCGGTGGGGCCGATCAGCACGATCTTGTCGCGGTACTTGTCGTAGGGGATCTTGCCGGTCTTGACGTCGAAGAAGGAATCGACCGGGAAGGCCGGCTGGCCGCTGTCGCGATCCTTGTAGAAGAAGGTGTACATCCGCAGGGCGGGGTCGGTGCCGATCTTCAGGCGCCCCAGACTGACGGACTCGGCGCCCACCTTGATGTCCGCCGGCGTGAGGTTCAGGCTCTTGGCGGCGACCAGCAGTGAGAGCGACGGGTAGACCTGGCCGAAGTAGTTGACCATCAGCGACTCGGTGCGCACGGCGCCGTCGACATCGAGCGTCGTATCGAGGTGACCGATCGCCGCGGCATTGCGCCCGAGCACGTCGATGACGCCGGCCTCAACGTCCGACGCCGGCAGCGGCGTGACGTCCGCGCCCGGCAGCTTGAGCGCGTACTTCTGGACGTAGTCAGGCAAGTCCTTGTCGGGCCGTCCCAGCGGTTCGCCCAGGCGGAACAGCATGGGCAGCGCAACGTTGCCGGCGCTGGCGATGGCCGCGCCCAGCCGCTGGTCGGTATTGAGCTTCTGCTCCGCCTCGGCGAGGACGGGCGCCATCTGGCCGAGCGGAGCGGGCTGGGCCGCCAGCTGCTCCGGCTCGGTGGTCAGCGGCAGGCCGCCGGCGTTGCCGTAGATGTCGACCAGCTTGTTGACGTAGCCGAGCCCGGCGTCGATCTGGGGCTCGGAATAGAAGACGGTCGTCGCGATGACCTTCGCCTTGGCGGCCGCCAGCTTCTCGATCATGTCGGCCTGGATGTCGCGCGACCATGGCCAGCGGCCGATGTTGTCGATGCTCTGCTTGTCGATCGCGATAACGGCGATCTTGTCGGACGGCTGGCGCGACACCATTCCGACGCCCAGGTCGTAGGCCTTGCGCTCGAGGCTCTGCAGCAGGTCCCCGCCGGCCGCGAAGAGGACGGCCAGGCTCACGGCCACGCCGAGGAACCAGTCGCTTTTCCAGAAATTCGCCTTGTCGATTTTCACCTTCCCGGCGCCCCTTTGTCGTCGCCGCGCGGTCGTTCAGCGGCTTGCCCCATGGCAGCGGCCAATTCTTCCAGCCGGACCTTGTCCAGTCAATTGTTTTTTATGCAGATCGCACCTTCGATCGGGCGCTCAGTACGGCAGTTCGACGCCCCTCCCCTGCTCGCGCGCGACTGCAAGTAGCCTTTTCGCAACGGCGAGGTCCTGGATCGCCATACCCTGGGATTCGAACAGCGTGATCTCGTCCGGATCGAGGCGGCCGGGACGCATGCCGGCAACGACCTCGCCGAGTTCGACCAGCTGCCCCTCGGCGAGCCGCCCCTTTTCCAGCGCCGGCAGCAGGTCGCCTGCTTCGCGCACCGCGGTGGCACGGCTGTCGACGCAGACACGTGACGCCCGCTGCACGGCCTTCTCGTCGATCTCGCGGCGGATCAGCGCATTCGAGCCGGCGGCCGTCACGTGGGTCCCTGCCGCCAGGCTATCGCCGGCGAACAGGGGCGCGGTGGCGGAAGTGATGGTGATGACGACGTCGGAGCCGCGCACGACTTCCTCCGCGCCGGCCGCCGGAACGACGTCGATGCCCAGCCGCCGCGTCTCGCTTTCGCAGAACAGGCGCCGCTTCTGCTCGTCGCGCGAAAATACCTTCACGCGCCGTATCGGCCGCACGCGGCAGAGCGCCTCGATCTGGCCCTGCGCCTGCCAGCCGGCGCCGAACACCCCCGCCTCGGCCGCATCCGGCCGCGCCAGCCACTTGGCGGCGATGCCCCCGGCCGCGCCGGTGCGCATCATGCCCAGCCGGTCGGCTTCGAGCACCGCCAGCAGCCCGCCGGTCGCCGCGTCGAACAGGTGGACCAGGAAGCGGGCTCCGGCGCGGGACGTCGTGTAGGCCTTGTAGCCGAACACGCCCTCATCGAGCAGCGCGCCCTGCAGGATATGCAGCGCGGCGGTCGGAATGCGCGTGCGCTGGCGGGGAACGTCGATGGCGCGCCCCCTGGCATGGGCCAGATGGGCGGCTTCGACGGCTTCCAGCGCCATTTCCATCGTCAGCAGCTCCTCGACGTCGCGTTCGGTCAGGTACAGCGCCATGATTCTTTCCTTCCGGGGATCAATCAGGAAATTGTAGGCAAACAAAAGCCGCGCGGGCTTGCGCCGGCGCGGCTTTCGCGGAGCTTCTGCCCGGTTACTTGAGCAGGCCCTTCAGCAGCTTGCCCATCTCGGACGGATTGCGCGTCACCGTGAAGCCGCACTCTTCCATGATGGCGAGCTTGGCGTCGGCGGTGTCGGCGCCGCCGGAGATCAGCGCGCCGGCGTGGCCCATGCGCTTGCCGGCCGGGGCAGTGACGCCGGCGATGAAGCCGACCACCGGCTTCTTCATGTGCTGCTTGCACCAGCGCGCGGCATCGGCTTCGTCCGGACCACCGATTTCGCCGATCATGATCACGGCGTCCGTGTCCGGATCGTCGTTGAACATCTGCATGATGTCGATGTGCTTCAGGCCATTGATCGGGTCGCCGCCGATGCCGACCGCCGACGATTGGCCGAGGCCGATTTCCGTCAGCTGCGCGACCGCTTCATAGGTCAGCGTGCCGGAACGCGACACCACGCCGATGCGACCCTTGCGATGGATGTGGCCGGGCATGATGCCGATCTTCACTTCATCCGGCGTGATCAGGCCGGGGCAGTTCGGGCCGAGCAGCAGCGTCTTCTTGCCTCCCTTGGCCTCCTTCTCCTTCATCTTGTTGCGCACGATCAGCATGTCCTTGATGGGAATGCCTTCGGTGATGCAGA
>DASVZD010000131.1:0-12925 GCA_036391815.1 Rhodocyclaceae bacterium | reverse complement strand
GTACTTGGCGAGCGTCTTCTCGAGGTTGATGATGTGGATCTTGTTGCGATGGCCGAAAATGAAGGGGGCCATCTTGGGGTTCCAGAAACGGGTCTGGTGGCCGAAATGCACGCCGGCCTCCAGCATCTGGCGCATGGTAGTGGTCATCTATCGATCTCCGATATGGGTTGAACCGCCGCCCGGCCGCGTCACTCCCTTCCGTTTCCTTCGGGAGCACCCAATCGGCGCCGGGCGTGTGGATTTTGCCTGCCACCGTGGCGGGCAATCGGCGGATTATAGCCGCTTCCGGCATAGACCATCAAGTTCCTCTATGGTTTTCCACCGGCCCGGGTAGAATGGTCCTGAACAGCAGAACCCCGAGCCGTATGAGCATCAGCCTCAAGACCCCCGAAGAGATCGAAAAGATGCGCGTCGCCGGCCGCCTGGCGGGCGAAGTCCTCGATTACATCGAGCCCTACGTCAAGCCGGGCGTGACGACGGCCGAACTCGACCGCCTGTGCCAGGACTACATGGAAAAGGTGCAGGGCTGCATCCCGGCGCCGCTCAACTACGCGCCGCCCGGCTACCCGCCCTATCCCAAGTCGATCTGCGCCTCGGTCAACCACCAGGTCTGCCACGGCGTGCCGAACGACCGGCCGCTGAAGAAGGGCGACATCGTCAACCTGGACATCACCACCATCAAGGATGGCTGGCACGGCGACACCAGCCGCATGTTCATCGTCGGCGGCGAGAGCTCCATCCTGGCGAAGCGCCTGTGCCACGTCACCCTCGAATGCCTGTGGCTCGGCATCGCCCAGGTCAGGCCGGGCGCGCACCTGGGCGACATCGGCGCCGCCATCCAGCGCCACGCCGAGAAGAACGGCTTCTCGGTGGTGCGCGAGTTCTGCGGCCACGGCCTCGGCAAGCATTTCCACGAGGAGCCGCAGGTCCTCCACTACGGCAAACCGAATACCGGCGTCGTCCTCGAGGCCGGCATGGCCTTCACCATCGAGCCGATGATCAACGCCGGCAAGGCCGCCATCTCGGAACTGGCCGACGGCTGGACCATCGTCACCAAGGACCGCAGCCTCTCGGCCCAGTGGGAACACACCCTGGTCGTCACCCCGACCGGCGCCGAAGTGCTCACCCTATCGGCAGGCTGCCCGCCGAAGCCGGCAAGCCTGCCGTGACCGCCGCCGGCGCTGCCGCTTCGGCGGGCCAGCCCGACCTGGCGGGCATCGTCAGCGGCTGCAAGGCGGAACTGGCGGCAGGACAGGCCGCGCTCAAGGCCGCCTACGAACTCAGCAACAACGCCGGCGCGCTGCTGCGCGGACGCAGCAAGCTGGTCGACCGCGCCATGCGCGGCCTCTGGCGCACCGTCGACATGCCCGCCAGCATCGCGCTGGCCGCCGTCGGCGGCTATGGCCGCGGCGAGCTGTATCCCGGATCCGACGTCGACATCCTGATCCTGATCCCGATGAGCATGGACGCCCAGAGCGAGCCGCACATCACCCAGATGATCGGCATGCTGTGGGACATCGGGCTCGACATCGGCCACAGCGTGCGCGACATCTCGGGCTGCGTCGAGGAGGCCGAACGCGACATCACCGTCAAGACCAACCTGCTGGAGGCGCGCTTCCTGTGCGGCAACCGAGGCCTGTTCAGCCGCTTCGAGCAGCGCTTCAACCACCTGGTCGATCCCGAGGAATTCTTCAAGGCCAAGACGCTCGAGCAGCGCGAGCGCTACGCCCGCCACAACGAGACGGCCTTCAGCCTGGAGCCGAACTGCAAGGAGAGCCCCGGCGGCCTGCGCGACCTGCAGAACGTCGGCTGGGTGGCGCGCGCCGCGCGCCTCGGCATCTCCTGGCGCGAACTCGCCGCGGGCGGCGTCCTGACGGCCTACGGCGCCGGCCAGTTCAAGCGCGCCGAGGAGTTCCTGCGCCACCTGCGCATCCGCCTGCACCACCTCGCCAGGCGCCGCGAAGACCGGCTGCTGTTCGAGCACCAGGAGGCGCTGGCGGCCGCCTTCGGCATCAAGGCGACGCACGCCAAGCGCGCCTCCGAATTGCTGATGCAGCGCTATTACTGCAACGCCAAGCTGGTCACCCAGCTAAACACGCTCGGCATGCAGAACGTCCAGGCGCGCATCTCGCAATCGCCGCCCTCGCCGCCCGTCGTCATCGACGAGCGCTTCCAGATGGTGCGCGAACTGCTCGACCTGCGGGAGGAGGACCTGTTCGAGCGCGAGCCGCGCGCCATGCTGCTCGCCTTCCTGACCATGCAGCAGCGCTCCGAACTGAAGGGCATGACCGGGCGCACGCTGCGCGCGATCTGGCGGGCCCGCGGCCGCATCGACGCCGCCTTCCGGCGCGATCCCGAGAACCGCGCGCTGTTCCTCTCGCTGTTCCAGCAGAAGCGCGGCCTGATCCACGAATTCAGGCGCATGAATCAATACGACGTGCTCGGCCGCTACATCCCGGCGTTCGGCAAGATCGTCGGCCAGATGCAGCACGACCTGTTCCATGTCTACACGGTCGACCAGCACATCATGCAGGTGATGCGCAACATGCGGCGCTACACGATGCCGGAGTTCGCGCATGAGTACCCGTTCTGCTCGCGGCTGATCTCCGGCTTCGAGCGCCACTGGCTGCTCTACATCGCCGCCCTCTTCCACGACATCGCCAAGGGCCGCGGCGGCGACCATTCCAAGAAGGGCGTGCCGGATGCCCGGCGCTTCTGCCGCGACCACGGCATCGTCGGCGAGGATGCCGACCTGGTGGCCTTCCTCGTCGAGCACCACCTGACCATGTCGAACGTCGCCCAGAAGCAGGACCTGGCCGACCCCGACGTGCTGCGCGCCTTCGCCGACGTGGTGAAGACCGAGCGCCGCCTGACCGCGCTCTACCTGCTGACCGTCTCCGACATCCGCGGCACCAGCCCGAAGGTGTGGAACGCCTGGAAGGGCAAGCTGCTCGAGGACCTCTACCGCGCCACCGAGCGCATCCTGCGCGGCGACGAGCCGGCGGCGGCCATCGGCGTGCCCGAGCGGCAGGACGAGGCGCGCCGGCTGCTGCGCATGCGCGGCCTGCGGCCCGACGTCGAGAACGCGCTGTGGGCGCAGCTCGACACCGTCTATTTCATGCGCCACGACGCCGACGAGATCACCTGGCACACGCGCAACCTCTACTACCGTCCGGACAGTACCGAACCCGTCGTCAAGGCGCGGCTCAACCCCTTCGGCGAAGGCCTGCAGGTCATGGTGTACGTGCCCGACCAGAAGCTGCTGTTCGCCCGCCTGTGCGGCTTCTTCTCGCGCCTCGGGTACAGCATCGTCGACGCCAAGATCCACACCACCCGGCACGGCGAGGCGCTCGACAGCTTCGTGCTGCTCGATCCGGGCGGCCACCTGCCGTACCGCGACATGATCGGCCTCATCGAGCACGACCTGGTCGAGCAGCTGAAGACCCAGCCGCCGCTCGCCCCGCCGCCGCCCAGCCGCCTGCCGCGCCAGGTCAAGCACTTCCCGTTCGCGCCCGAAGTGTCGATCCGCGCCGACGAGCGCGGGCAGCACTACGTGATGTCCCTGACGGCGGCCGACCGCACCGGCCTGCTCTACGCCATCGCCCGGGTGCTGGGAGAGCACGGCGTTATCCTGCATACTGCGAAAATCGCCACGCTCGGGGAGCGCGTCGAGGACACCTTCCTGATCAGCGGCGCCGAGCTGGCGCAGACCGCCACGCTGGTGCGGCTCGAGCAGGAACTGCTGCAGGTCCTGCAGTTGCCTTGATTCCGCGCCGACGGGCCGCTAGAACGATTACTGCAACTGCCTCGAATCAGCGGGAGCGCCGATGAACAACTGGGTACGCGAGCAATTCACCTTCCACGACCTGCAGCGGCTGCTGTTCAAGCTGTCCGAGCACGTCAAGGCTTTCCAGGGCCTCTCGCCCGCGGAGATCGGGGAGGTGCTGGCGCGCGCCGAGAAGTGCAGCTTCGAGCCGGACAGCCTGATCGTCAAGGAAGGCAGCGGCGGCATGTTCATGTACGTGATCCTCGAAGGCGAAGCCTCGGTCGAGAAGAAGGGCCGCAGCAACGACGTGGAATTGGCCCGCCTCGGCGCCACCGACAGCTTCGGCGAGATGGCCCTGGTCGACAACGAGGCGCGCAGCGCCTCGGTGAGGGCGCTGACCCCCTGTGTCGCCGTGCGGGTGGATGAACGCGCGCTCAACGCCAAGCCCGAGATCGGGCTCAAGATCTACCGCAACATTTCCCGGGTGCTGGCCGAGCGGCTGCGCATCGCCGACGAGGCCCTGGTCTGGCGGCTGTAGCCGCCGCTACTCGTCCGCCACCGGGCCGAGGCGCAGCACCTCGGTGAAGCCGAAGTTGCGCAAGTCCCGGATGCGCATCGGGTAGAGGATCCCGTCGAGGTGGTCGCACTCGTGCTGCACCACCCGCGCGTGGAAGCCTTCCACCTCCCGCACGATCCTGTCCCCATGCTCGTCGCAGCCCGAGTAGCGCAGCCGCGCGAAGCGCGGCACCAGGCCGCGCAGCCCCGGGAGCGACAGGCAGCCCTCCCAGCCCTCATCCTGCTCGGGCCCGAGCGGCTCCAGCACCGGGTTGATCAGGACAGTGAACGGCACGCTGCCGGCCTCGGGATAGCGCGGATTGACGTCGAAGCCGAACATCACGACGCGCAGGTCGATCCCGATCTGCGGCGCCGCCAGTCCGGCGCCGTCGAGATGGTCCATGGTCTCGCGCATGTCTTCCAGCAGCGACGCGAGCTCCGGCGAGCCGAAGTCGGCCACCGGGCGCGAAACGCGCAGCAGGCGGTCGTCGCCCATGCGCAGCACTTCCCGAATCACGTCAGGTCTCGCAGAGGTGGGAAATGATGCGCCGCGCCTTGCCGAGGGAGTCCTGCAGCACGGCCTCGATCTTGTCGAAGCTGATGGCATGCATGCTGTCGCCGCAGCCGGCCGCCCAGTTCGCCACCACGCAGATGGCGGCATAGGGAACGCCGAGCTCGCGCGCCAGGCTGGCCTCCGGCATGCCGGTCATGCCCACCAGGTGGGCGCCGTCGCGCGAAAGCCGCGCGATCTCGGCCGCGGTCTCCAGGCGGGGCCCCTGGGTGGCGGCATACACCGAGCCGTTCACCACGGTCTCGCCTGCCTTCTCGGCGGCTGCCAGCAGGCGCGTGCGCAGCGCGCCGTCGTAGGGTTCCGTGAAGTCGACGTGCACGACGGGCGTGTCGCCGCCCTCGAAATACGTGATGTGCCGTCCCCACGTGTAGTCGATGATCTGGTCCGGGATCACGACGGTGCCGGGACCGAGGTCGCCCCGGATGCCGCCGACGGAGGCGACCGAGACGATGCTGTCGGCGCCGCCCGCCTTCGCCAGGGCCCAGATGTTCGCCCGGTAGTTGACCAGGTGCGGCGGGATGGTGTGACCGTAGCCGTGGCGCGCCAGGAACACCACCTCGCAGTCGCCGATGCGGCCGAAGGTGAGCGCCCCGGACGGTTCTCCGTAGGGCGTGCGCACGACCTCGCGACGCACGATGTCGAGGTTGGATAGTTGCGTCAGGCCGCTGCCGCCGATGATTGCGAACATTGGGGGGAAGACTCCGTGGGAAAGGCCGCCGATTCTAGCATGCAGGCATGCGGCGACCGCCCCGCCGCGTGCTAGAATGCGCGCCTTTTTTCCAGTTCCGGCCATCCCGGCGCCGGAACTCCCCCTCCGTTTCCCCGGTTCACAATCCCATGTCCCGTCCTCTCCGCAACATCGCCATCATTGCCCACGTCGACCACGGCAAGACCACGCTCGTCGACCAGCTGCTCCGCCAATCCGGCACCTTCCGCGAGAACCAGCAGGTGGACGAGCGGGTCATGGACAGCAACGACCTCGAGAAGGAGCGCGGCATCACCATCCTGGCCAAGAACACGGCCATCGACTACAACGGCACCCACATCAACATCGTCGACACCCCGGGGCACGCCGACTTCGGCGGCGAGGTCGAGCGCGTGCTGGGCATGGTCGACGGCGTGCTGCTGCTGGTCGACGCCGTCGAAGGCCCGATGCCGCAGACGCGTTTCGTCACCAAGAAGGCGCTGGCCCTCGGCTTGAAGCCGATCGTCGTCATCAACAAGATCGACCGTCCCGGCGCGCGTCCCGACTGGGTCGTCGACCATACCTTCGACCTTTTCGACAAGCTCGGCGCCAACGACGAGCAGCTCGACTTCCCCATCGTCTATGCCTCCGGCCTCAACGGCTTCGCCAAGCTCGACCTCAAGGCCGAATCCAACGACATGGTGCCGCTGTTCGAGACCGTGCTGAAGCACGTGCCGCCGCCCGCCGGCAGCGCGGATGCGCCGCTGCAGCTCCAGTTGGCCGCCCTCGATTACTCCAGCTACACCGGCCGCCTGGGCGTCGGCCGCGTGCTCAACGGCCGCATCAAGCCGGGCCAGTTCGTCGCCGTGATGAACCACGAGCAGCAGGTGGCCTCGGGGCGCATCAACCAGGTGCTGGGCTTCCAGGGCCTCGAGCGCGTGCCGGTCGACGAGGCCGAAGCCGGCGACATCGTCATCATCTCCGGCATCGAGGACATCGGCATCGGCGTCACCATCTGCGACCGCGACAACCCCGTCGGGCTGCCGATGCTGACCGTCGACGAGCCGACCCTGACGATGGACTTCATGGTGAACTCCTCGCCGCTGGCCGGCACCGAAGGCAAGTTCGTCACCAGCCGCCAGATCCGCGACCGCCTGACCAAGGAACTGCTGACCAACGTCGCGCTGCGCGTCGAGGACACCGAGGACTCCGACGTGTTCCGCGTCTCCGGCCGCGGCGAACTGCACCTCACCATCCTGCTGGAGAACATGCGCCGCGAGGGCTTCGAGATCGCCTGCGCCAAGCCGCGCGTGGTGTACAAGGACGTCGACGGCGAGAAGTGCGAGCCCTACGAGAACCTGACCATCGACCTCGAGGACGCCAACCAGGGCGCCGTCATGGAGGAACTCGGACGCCGCCGCGGCGAGCTGACCAACATGGAATCGGACGGCAAGGGCCGCACCCGTCTCGAATACCACATCCCCGCGCGCGGCCTGATCGGCTTCCAGTCCGACTTCATGACCATGACGCGCGGCACCGGCCTGATGAGCCACATCTTCGACGACTACAAGCCGGTCAAGCCGGACCTGCCCGGCCGCCACAACGGCGTGCTGATCTCCGCCGAGGACGGCGAAGCCGTCGCCTACGCGCTGTGGAACCTGGAAGACCGCGGACGCATGTTCGTCAGCCCCGGCGACAAGCTCTACGAGGGCATGATCATCGGCATCCACAGCCGCGACAACGACCTGGTGGTGAACCCGATCAAGGGCAAAAAGCTTACCAACGTCCGCGCGTCCGGCACCGACGAGGCCGTGCGCCTCACCACGCCGATCAAGCTCACGCTCGAATCCGCCGTCGAGTTCATCGACGACGACGAGCTGGTCGAGATCACGCCGAAATCGATCCGCCTGCGCAAGCGCCATCTCAAGGCCTTCGAGCGCAAGCGCGCCGGCCGTGAAGAAGCCGCCTGAAGCGGTGCGCTCCTGGGTGGTGCGGGCCCTGCTCGCCGCCGCCCTGCTGTCCGCGGCCGGCCAGGCCATGACGCCCGTGGCCGCGCCGCTGATGTGCAAGATCTACGGCTGACTAGAGTCCCTTCACCGCATAAATCGCCGGCAGGTTGCGCCACGCCCCCTTGGCATCCATGCCGCAGCCGAAGACGAAACGGTTCGGCAGGCGCAGGCCGACGAAATCGGCTTCGATCGGCTTGGCCCGGCCGAGGTCCTTCTCGGTCAGAACGGCAATATGGCAGGCCACGGCGCCCTGCTCGAGCAGGCGCCGCTTGACGGCCGCCAGCGTCAGCCCCTCGTCGAGGATGTCGTCGAGCACGAGCACCGTGCGGCCCTGTACCGGCGTGCGCGGCTCCACCACCCAGGCCAGTTCGCCGCCGGTGGTGACGTCGCCGTAGCGCGTCGCGTGCAGGTAGTCGCATTCGAGCGGAAACGGCAGCCGCGGCAGCAACTGCCCGGCGAAGACCACCGCACCGCCCATGACGGTCAGCACCAGCGGATTGGCGTCCCGCAGCTTCGCCGTGATCTGCTCGGCCAGCGCGTCGAGCGCGTTCTGGATGCGCTCGGCAGGCACGAGCAGGTCGGCCTCGGCCAGCAGGCGCTTCGCTTCTTCGGGCGCCATGGTCAGCGGCCCTCCAGGTAGGCGGCGAAGGCGGCGCCGACTTCGGGATGGCGCAGGCCGAATTCCACCGAGGCCTGCAGGTAGCCGAGCTTCGAGCCGCAATCGTAGCGGACGCCGTCATAGCGATAGGCGAGCACCTGTTCCTCGCTCAGCAGCGAGGCGATGGCGTCGGTCAGCTGGATCTCGCCGCCGGAGCCGGGCTTGACGTTCTCGAGGTGGTGGAAGATGCGCGGCGTCAGCACGTAGCGCCCCACCACCGCCAGGGTGGAGGGCGCGTCCTCGGGATTGGGCTTCTCGACGATCGCCGAGATCTGTTCGACGCGCTCGGCCAGCGGCTTGGCCGCCACGATGCCGTAGCTCTTGGTCTCGGCGCGCGGGACATCCTGCACCCCGAGCACCGAGCAATGGTAGTAGCCGTAGGTCTCGACCATCTGCTTCATGACGGGCGGCTCGCCATGCAGCAGATCGTCGGCCAGCAGCACCGCGAACGGCTCGTTGTTGACCACGCGCTTGGCGCACAGCACCGCGTGGCCGAGCCCCAGCGCCTCCGGCTGGCGGATGTAGATGCAGTTGATGTTCTTCGGCAGCAGGCCGCGCACGAACTCCAGCATGTCCTTCTTGCCGTGGCGCTGCAGCTCGTTCTCGAGTTCGTACGCCTTGTCGAAATGGTCCTCGATGGCGCGCTTGGAGCGCCCGGTCACGAAGATCATCTCGGTGATGCCGGCTGCGGCGGCCTCTTCCACCGCGTACTGGATCAGCGGCTTGTCGACGATCGGCATCATCTCCTTGGGGCTCGCCTTGGTCGCCGGCAGGAACCGGGTACCGAGCCCCGCCACGGGGAACACCGCCTTCGTAACCTTGTTGTTCATTTCACCAATCCCTTGAGTTGCGATTCATCGATGATGCTAACACCCAGCGCCTGGGCCTTTTCCAGCTTGGAGCCGGCTTCCGAGCCCGCGACGACGTAATCGGTTTTCTTCGACACCGAGCCCGACACCTTGCCACCGTGGCTTTCGATCAGCTCCTTGGCCTCGTCGCGGCTGAGCGTCGGCAGCGTCCCGGTCAGCACGAAGGTCTTGCCGGCCAGCGGCGCATCCGCGGCGTTGGCTGGCGCACCCTCCGTCCAGCGCACGCCGGCGCTGCGCAGTTTCGCCACCACCTCCACGTTGTGGCGCTCGTCGAAGAAGCGGCGGATGGACGCGGCGACGATCGGCCCGACGTCCGGCACCTGCTGGAGCGCCGCCTCGTCGGCCGCCATCAGCGCGTCGATGGCGCCGAAGTGGCGCGCCAGGTCCTTCGCCGTGGCCTCGCCGACGTTGCGGATGCCGAGCGCGTAGATGAAGCGCGCCAGCGTGGTGTGCTTGCTCTTCTCGATGGCGTCCTGGAGATTCGCCGCCGATTTCTCCCCCATGCGTTCGAGGCCCGCCAGGATCTGCACATCGAGGCCGTAGATGTCCGCCGGCGTCTACACCAAACCGGCATCGACCAGCTGGTCGACGCTGCGGTCACCCAGTCCCTCGATGTCCAGCGCGTGGCGCGAGGCGAAGTGCAGCAGCGCGCGCTTGCGCTGGGCCGGGCAGAACAGCCCGCCGGTGCAGCGCGCGACCGCCTCGTCCTCCGGCCGTTCGATCGCCGAGCCGCACACCGGGCAGACCGGATAGTGGCGCAGCAGCTCCCACTTCGGATGCAGGGGCTCGCCGCCGAACAGGTCCCGGGTCGGCCGCCGGTCCAGGACGACGGAGACGATCTCGGGGATGACGTCGCCGGCGCGGCGCACCACCACGGTGTCGCCGACCCGCACGTCCTTGCGTTGCACCTCGTCCTCGTTGTGCAGCGTCACGTTGGTGACCGTCACGCCGCCGACGAAGACGGGCACGAGCTTGGCCACCGGCGTCACCGCGCCGGTGCGGCCGACGTTGACGAAGATGTCCTCGACCGTCGTCATCGCCTCCTCGGGCGGATACTTGTGCGCCACCGCCCAGCGCGGCTCGCGCGTGGCGAAACCGAGCCGGCGCTGCAGCGCCAGCGAATTCACCTTGTAGACGACG
Organism: Rhodocyclaceae bacterium; assembly: GCA_036391815.1. Lineage (GTDB taxonomy): Bacteria > Pseudomonadota > Gammaproteobacteria > Burkholderiales > Rhodocyclaceae > Nitricoxidireducens. Next base: position 2,672 of record DASVZD010000131.1, on the reverse strand, counting down.
CCGTCGATGTCGAACGGCAGGCTGTCGCGCGCCGCGCGGATGCGCTCGTGGAACGCGATCAGTTCGTCCGCGCCGTGCGCGACCATGCGATGCTCGCACACCGGCACGCCGCAGCGCGCCAGCGCGTCCAGCACGCCGCCATGCGTATCCGGCATCGTCCAGCCCTGCGTGGCGCCCAGCCCGTACGCGAAGAAGGACAGCGGCCGCTGCGCCGCCAGCGCAGGATCGAGCTGGCGGATGCTGCCGGCGGCGCCGTTGCGCGGATTGACCAGCGTCGGCTTGCCGGCGGCCCGCTGGCGCTCGTTGTAGCGCTCGAAATCCGGCCGGCTCATGTACACCTCGCCGCGGATCTCCAGCACCGGCGCCGCCACCCCATGCAGCCGCAGCGGGATCGAGCGCACGGTGCGCACGTTCTGCGTCACGTCCTCGCCGGTCTCGCCGTCGCCGCGCGTCGCGGCTTGCACGAGGATGCCATGCTCGTAGCGCAGGTTGATGGCCAACCCGTCGAACTTGAGTTCCGCGCTGTACTCGACGGGAGGATCGGATTCGCGCAGCTCCAGCTCCTTGCGCACGCGGGCGTCGAACGCGCGCGCGCCCGAGGCCTCGGTGTCGGTCTCGGTGCGGATCGACAGCATGGGCACCGCGTGACGGACCGCGGCGAACTGCGGCAGCGGCTTGCCGCCGACGCGCTGGGTCGGCGAATCCGGCGTCAGCAGGCCGGGATGCTGCGCCTCGAGCGCCTGCAGTTCGCGGAACAGCTTGTCGTACTCGGCGTCCGGGATGGTCGGCGCATCGAGCACGTAGTAGGCATGGTCGTGGCGCTGGATTTCTCCGCGCAGGAACGCCGCGCGCTGAGCCGCGGCGGCCGGCACCGCCATCAGCTGAACAGCCGCAGCGCCCGCGCGCCGCCCGGCGGAATCTGGTTGACCGCCATCTGGCGCTGGATTTCGGCCACCTTGCTGCGGATGCCGATCACCATCGCATCGGTCAGCGCATGACGCTGGGCGTCCACCACGGCGCCACCGAGGGCATGGGACATCACGCGCGCCGCCGCCACCATGCGATCGAACGCCGCCGGCCCGTCGGCGACGCGCGGCACGTCGAGCACGAAGCTGATGCCGACCGTCGCCAGGTTCTTCAGGCTGTCGGCAGCGAACAATTCGGGCCCCAGGTTGGACAGGGAGAACAGTTCCCTTCCTTCTTCGTCGCGGGCATGGAAACGTCCGTCTTCGTCGAGCGCCATGCCCGCCGCCTCGGCCAGGCCGCGCAGCTTGGTTCCCATGAACGAGCCGCCTGCGGTCTCGACGACGTTGACCGCCAACTGCACGTCCACCCCGGCGCAAAAGCCGTCCAGCGACCGCGCATGCTCGAGCACGCCGTCGGCTACCGGCAGCGCGGCGTCGCCGCCGAACTGGCTGGCCAGCCGCTGCACGCCGTCGAGAAAGGCCTCGACGTCATCGTCCGAGGCGGCGCCCTGGCGATCCGCCAGTTGCAGCGCGGCGACCACCTTGCCGTAGCGGCCGGCGTCATGCGCATTCAGCCGCTTCCAGGCGCGGCCGGCCGCGTCATAGCCGAGCCAGGCCAAGGGCTTGCCCAGCCCCTCCGCCCATGCGGCCTGGACGCTCCACAACGCGGGAGCGGAAACCGGTTCAGGGAAAGCGACGCTCACCATGCAATCCGCAATCTCGTCCGCCAGTTCGACGGGCGGCACCGGCGCAGGTTCCGTCGGCTCCGGCGCGGCCGGCGGGATCGTCGGCTCGATCGCGGGTTCGATGCGTTCGGGGGATTCCTGGGAGGGCGCCGCCGACGGCTCGGTGCGCTCCTCGCCCCCCTGCCCCTGAAGCAGCACGTCGGGCTGGCCGCCCTTGAATATCTTCTCCGCCAGCTTCCTGTGCTGGCGCTCCTGCCACAGATTGTAGATCCAGACGGCGCCGACGACCGCGACGCCAGCCCCGATCAGGCCGAGCTGAAGCTCGTTGACGGCCATCAGGCGGCCTCCTTCACCGCCATGCGCAGCGCTTCCTCGATGTCGACCTCGACGACGCGCGAAACGCCGCGCTCCTGCATGGTCACGCCGATCAGTTGCTGCCCCATTTCCATGGCGATCTTGTTGTGGGTGATGAACACGAACTGGGTCTGCGCCGACATGCGCTTGACCATCTCGCAGAAGCGCACGGTATTCGAATCGTCGAGCGGCGCGTCGACCTCGTCGAGCATGCAGAACGGCGCGGGGTTGAGCTGGAACATCGCGAACACCAGCGCGATGGCCGTCAGCGCCTTCTCGCCGCCCGACAGCAGGTGGATGGTGGAGTTCTTCTTGCCCGGCGGCTGCGCCATGATCTGGATGCCGGCATCGAGGATTTCCTCGCCGGTCAGCAGCAGCTTGGCCTCGCCGCCGCCGAACAGCTGCGGGAACAGCGTGCCGAAGTGGCGGTTGACCGTGTCGTAGGTCTCCTGCAGCTGCTCGCGCGTCTCGCGGTCGATGCGGCGGATTGCGTCCTCGAGGGTGTTGATCGCGGTAACCAGGTCGTTCGACTGGTCGTCCAGGTAGCCCTTGCGCTCGCGGGAAATCGTCAGTTCCTCCAGCGCGGCGAGGTTGACCGGCCCCAGCGCTTCGATCTCCGCGTTGATGCGCGCGATGTCGCCCTGCAGCACCGGCTCCCTCAGCGCCG
>DASVZD010000130.1:0-7471 GCA_036391815.1 Rhodocyclaceae bacterium | reverse complement strand
TGCCCAAGTTTTGAGAACGAGTGAATACATGAATCGGTCGGAGGGAATGGAATGAGCCGCGAGATGTTGCTGTTGGTGGACGCCCTGGCACGGGAAAAGAACGTGGACAAGGACACGGTGTTCGCCGCCCTTGAGATGGCCCTTGCCTCCGCGACCAAGAAGCGCGTCAACGACGAGGCCGACGTGCGCGTCGAGATCGATCGCAACACCGGCGCGCACGAGGCGTTCCGCCGCTGGCTGGTGGTGCCCGACGACCAGGTCGAGAACGACGAGCAGCAGATCGGCATCATCGACGCGCGCGAGCAGGTGCCCGACGTGCAGCTCGACGACTACATCGAGGAGCCGCTCGAGCCGGTCGATTTCGGCCGCATCGGCGCCCAGGCCGCCAAGCAGGTGATCCTGCAGAAGATCCGCGACGCCGAGCGCGAGCAGATCCTCAACGACTTCCTCGAGCGCAAGGAGCACCTGGTCACCGGCCAGGTCAAGCGCATGGAGAAGGGCGACGCCATCATCGAGGCTGGCCGCATCGAGGCCCGACTGCCGCGCGACCAGATGATCCCCAAGGAAAACCTGCGCCCCGGCGACCGTGTGCGCGCCTGGCTGAAGAAGATCGACCGCCAGGCCCGCGGCCCGCAGCTGATCCTCTCGCGCACCGCCCCCGAATTCATCATGAAGCTGTTCGAACTCGAGGTGCCCGAGATCGAGGACGGCATCATCGAGATCAAGGCCGCCGCGCGCGATCCCGGCGTGCGCGCCAAGATCGCCGTCAAGTCCAACGACCCGCGCGTCGATCCGCAGGGCACCTGCATCGGCATGCGCGGTTCGCGCGTCACGGCGGTGACCAACGAGCTGGCCGGCGAGCGCGTGGACATCGTGCTGTGGTCGCAGGACCCCGCCCAATTCGTGATCGGCGCGCTGGCGCCGGCCGAGGTTCAGAGCATCGTGGTCGACGAAGAGAAGCACAGCATGGACGTGGTGGTCGACGAGAACAACCTCGCCATCGCCATCGGCCGCGGCGGCCAGAACGTGCGCCTGGCGACCGAGCTGACCGGCTGGACCATCAACCTGATGACGGTCGAGGAATCGCAGCAGAAGCAGCAGGCCGAGACCTCGACGATCCGCCAGCTGTTCATGGAAAAGCTCGACGTCGACGAAGAAGTCGCCGACATCCTGATCCAGGAAGGCTTCTCGACGCTCGAGGAGATCGCCTACGTGCCGCTGCAGGAAATGCTCGAGATCGAGGCCTTCGACGAGGCGACGGTCAACGAGCTGCGCGACCGCGCCCGCAACGTGCTGCTGACCGAGGCGATCGTCGACGAGGAGCAGCTCGAGAAGGTGGCCGAGGACATGCTGAACCTCGAAGGCATGGACAAGCCGCTGGCCGCCAAGCTGGCGCGCAACAACGTCTGCACGCGCGACGACCTGGCGGACCTGGCGGTCGACGAGCTGACCGAAATGACGGGCATCGACGAGCAGCGGGCCAAGGCCCTGATCACCGTTGCGCGCGCGCACTGGTTCACGGACGAACAACAGTAAGGGGAACGGTCTAATGGCAACGATGAACGTCTCCCAATTCGCCGCCGAGCTCAAGATGCCGGCCACCAGCCTGCTCGAGCAGCTGGCCAAGGCGGGGGTGAGCAAGCAGGCAGCCGACGACATGCTCAGCGAGCAGGACAAGACGCGGCTGCTCGACTATCTGCGCAAGTCGCACGGCGAAATGGCGCCGAAGGCGAAGATCACGCTGACGCGCAAGCAGACCAGCGAAATCAAGGCTGCCGACTCCACCGGCAAGTCGCGCACCATCCAGGTCGAGGTGCGCAAGAAGCGCGTCTTCGTCAAGCGCGATCCGGCCGAGCTGGCCGCCGAGGCTGCCGCGGAAGCGGCAGCTGCTGCCGCGGCAGCTGCTCCGGTCGCCGAAGCTGCGCCGGCACCCGCGCCTGAACCTGAACCCGCACCGGCCCCGGCCCCGGCTCCCGTGGTGGAGGTGGTCGAGGCGGTCGAGGCGGCTCCCGCGCCTGCCCCCGCTCCTGCGGCACCGACGCCGGCACCCGCACCGGCGCCGCGCGGCTACGTGCTCGACGAGAAGCAGCGTGCGCTGCGCGAGGCGGAAGCCAAGCGCCAGGCCGAGCTGTCCGCCATCCAGGCGGCCGAACTGAAGGCAAAGCAGGAGCGCGAGCAGCGTGCCCGCGCCGACGCCGAGGCCCGCCTCGCCGCCCAGCAGGCGGCGGCGCAAAAGGCCGCCGAGCAGCCCAAGGCCGACGTCTCCGGCACGCTGCACAAGCCGGCCGCCAAGCCGGGCGAGGAGAAGAAGCCCGCCAAGAGCGGCAAGCCGGGCGCCTGGAAGGACGACGCCGCCAAGAAGCGCGGCATCAAGACGCGCGGCGATGCCGGCGGCGGCGCCGGCGGCTGGCGCGGCGGGCCCAAGGGCCGCCACGGCCGTCATCACGAAGAGACGTCGAGCCAGCAGCAGCCGGTCGAGGCCGTCGTCCGCGACGTGCATATCCCGGAAACCATCAGCGTCGCCGACCTCGCGCACAAGATGTCGGTGAAGGCCACCGAGGTCATCAAGGCGCTGATGAAGATGGGCACCATGGTCACCATCAACCAGCAACTCGACCAGGAAACCGCGATGATCATCGTCGAGGAGATGGGCCACCGGCCCTTCGCCGCCAAGCTCGACGATCCCGAGGCCTTCCTCGACGAGGCTGCCGCGCACAAGGAAGCGGAACTGCAGCCGCGCGCCCCGGTGGTGACCGTCATGGGCCACGTCGACCACGGCAAGACTTCGCTGCTCGACTACATTCGCCGCGCCAAGGTGGCGGCGGGCGAGGCGGGCGGCATCACGCAGCATATCGGCGCCTACCATGTCGAGACGCCGCGCGGCGTCATCACCTTCCTCGACACCCCGGGTCACGAGGCGTTCACGGCCATGCGCGCCCGCGGCGCCAGGGCTACCGACATCGTGATTCTGGTGGTCGCCGCCGACGACGGCGTCATGCCGCAGACCAAGGAAGCCATCCACCACGCCAAGGCCGGCAACGTGCCGCTGGTGGTGGCGGTGAACAAGATCGACAAGCCCGCGGCCAACCTGGACCGCGTGCGCCAGGAACTCATCGCCGAAGGCGTGGTGCCGGAAGAGTACGGCGGCGATTCGCCGTTCGTGCCGGTGTCCGCCAAGACCGGCCAGGGCATCGACGACCTGCTCGAGCAGGTGCTGCTGCAGGCGGAAGTGCTGGAACTCAAGGCGCCGCAGGACGTTCCGGCCAAGGGCCTGATCATCGAAGCGCGCCTCGACAAGGGCAAGGGCCCGGTCGCCACCATGCTGGTGCAGGCCGGCACGCTCAAGCGCGGCGACGTGCTGCTCGCCGGCCACGTCTTCGGCCGCGTGCGCGCCATGCTCGACGAGAACGGCAAGAACGTGGAAGTCGCCGGCCCCTCGATTCCGGTCGAGATCCAGGGCCTGTCGGACGTGCCGGGCGCCGGCGACGAGGCGATGGCCATCGTCGACGAGCGCAAGGCGCGCGAGATCGCGCTGTTCCGCCAGGGCAAGTTCCGCGACGTGCGTCTGGCCAAGCAGCAGGCCGCCAAGCTGGAGAGCATGTTTGAGCAGATGGGCGAGGGCGAGGTGAAGTCGCTGCCTCTGATCATCAAGGCCGACGTCCAGGGCTCGCAGGAGGCGCTGGTGCACGCGCTGACCAAGCTGTCGACCGACGAGGTCAAGGTGCAGGTCATCCACGCGGCAGTCGGCGGCATCAGCGAATCCGACGTGAACCTTGCCGAAGCTTCCAAGGCCGTCATCATCGGCTTCAACACGCGCGCCGACGCCGGCGCTCGCAAGCTGGCCGAAACGTTCGGCGTGGATATCCGCTACTACAACATCATCTACGACGCCGTGGACGAGGTGAAGGCGGCGATGACCGGCATGCTGGCGCCCGAGAAGCGCGAGCACGTCATCGGCCAGGTGGAGATCCGCCAGGTGTTCCGCATCTCCAAGGTCGGCGCCGTGGCGGGCTGCATGGTGCTGTCCGGCCTGGTGCGCCGCAACGCCGTGGTGCGCGTGCTGCGCGACAATGTGGTGCTGCACACCGGCGAGCTGGAATCGCTGAAGCGCTTCAAGGACGACGTGCGCGAAGTCAAGGAAGGCTTCGAGTGCGGCCTCAACCTGAAGAACTTCAACGACATCAAGGAAGGCGACCTGCTCGAGGTGTTCGAGGTCCAGGAAGTTGCACGGACGCTGTAACCGGCAGTGAAAAGCTTTTCCCGTTCCGAACGCGTCAACGAACAGATCCGCCGCGAGCTGGCGGATCTGATTCGCACCGGCATCAAGGACCCGCGCCTGGAGGCGCAGTTCAAGCTGGTGACGCTGACCGACGTCGAGGTGACGCCGGACTACGCTCACGCCAAGGTCTTCTATACCTCGCTGTCCGGCAGCGAGCAGCGCGCGCAGGTCGACCACGGCCTGAAGGCGGCCGCGGGCTTCCTGCGGCGCGAGCTCGGCAAGCGCGTGCGCATCCATCACATTCCCGAGCTGCATTTCATCTACGACGAATCGGTCGAGCGCGGCACCCAGCTATCGCACCTCATAGACGAAGCCGTCAAGTCGGATCGCAGTGAATAAGCCGCGCCGTCCGCCGCGACGCCGCGTCGACGGCGTGTTGCTGCTCGACAAGCCCCAGGAGCTCAGCTCCAACGATGCGCTGCAGAAGGCGCGCCGGCTCTACAACGCCGAGAAGGCCGGCCACACGGGGACGCTCGACCCGATGGCGACCGGACTGCTGCCCCTGTGCTTCGGCGAGGCGACCAAGTTCGCCGGCGAACTGCTCGATGCCGACAAGACCTACCTCGCCACCGTGCGCCTCGGCGTCGCCACGGATACCGGCGATGCCGAAGGGCAGGTGCTGGAAACGAGACCCGTCGAGGTTTCCGAGGCGCAGGCGCGCGCCGCCCTCGATCGCTTCCGCGGCGAGATCGACCAGGTGCCGCCGATGCACTCCGCGCTCAAGCGCGACGGCAAGCCGCTTTACGAATACGCCCGCGCCGGCATCGAAGTCGAGCGGGCGGCCCGGCGCGTGACCATCCATGCCCTCGAACTGTCCGACTGGCGCGGCGAGACCTTCGATCTCGAGGTCTCCTGCAGCAAGGGGACCTATGTCCGCACCCTGGCCATGGATATCGGCAATGCGCTCGGCTGCGGCGCCCACCTGACGGCGCTGCGCCGGACGCGGATCGGATCCATCGAGATCGCCGCCGCCGCGACCCTCGCCGACCTGGAGGCGCTCGACATGGCGGGGCGCGACGCGCGCCTGCTGGCGCCCGATGCCCTGGTGGCGGGCCTGCAGCGCGCCGATCTCGACGAGGCCGGAACGCGCCGGGTGCTGCACGGGCAGGGCGTCCGGTGGCCGGGCGAGCCCGGCCGACGCCTGCGCTGCTACGGCGACGGCGGGGCCTTCGTCGGCATCGGCGAGATCAGCGCCGACGGCTGGCTCAACCCCAAGCGGCTGGTGGCCGCCGCGAACCCGGATAAGACCTGAAAAACCGCCTCATCAGCTTGAGTTTCAACGTGGGCGGCATGTATAATGCCGCCCTTTCCCAAGGACCGAACACGTAAGAAGGAAACCCCGATGGCAATTTCCACCGCCGACAAGGCCAAGATCGTTACCGATTACCAGCGCGCCAAGGGCGACACCGGCTCCCCCGAGGTCCAAGTGGCGCTGCTCACCGCCCGCATCAACGACCTCACCGGTCACTTCAAGGAACACGTCAAGGACCACCACTCGCGCCGCGGCCTGCTCAAGATGGTCAGCCAGCGCCGCAAGATGCTGGACTACCTCAAGGGCAAGAACGTCGACAGCTATCGCCAGCTGATCGAGCGTCTCGGCCTGCGCAAGTAATTTTCCGCGGGTCATTCCCACCATGCTGGCTGCCCGAGTGAACGGGCACCGTTAGAAGACATCGCCGGCGCGGCCGTGAGGGCCGTGCCGGCTTTTTATTTTCCGAAAGGACATTTCGTGCTGACACCGATCAAGAAGACCTTCAACTACGGCGCTCACACCGTCACGCTGGAAACCGGCGAGATCGCCCGCCAGTCCGGCGGCGCCGTCATGGTCAACATGGACGACACCGTGGTGCTCGCCACCGTCGTCGCCAAGACCGAGGCCAAGCCGGGCCAGGATTTCTTCCCGCTGACCGTCGATTACGTCGAGAAGGTCTACGCCGCGGGCCGCATCCCCGGCGGCTTCTTCAAGCGCGAAGGCCGTCCCTCCGAGAAGGAGACGCTGACCTCCCGCCTGATCGACCGCCCGATCCGCCCGCTGTTCCCGGACGGCTTCTACAACGAAGTCCAGGTCATCATCCACGTGCTGTCTAGCAACCCCGAGATCGATCCGGACATCCCGGCGATGATCGGCGCCTCGGCCGCGCTGGCAATCTCCGGCATCCCGTTCAACGGCCCGATCGGCGCCGCCCGCGTCGGCTACATCGACGGCCAGTACGTGCTGTGCCCGACCCGCTCGCAGCTGCCGCAGTCGCAGCTCGACCTGGTCGTCGCCGGCACCGCCGCCGCCGTGCTGATGGTGGAATCCGAAGCCCAGCAGCTGTCCGAGGAAGTCATGCTCGGCGCCGTCGTGTTCGGCCATGACCAGATGCAGGCCGCCATCAAGGCCATCAACGAGCTGGTCGAAGTCGCCGGCAAGCCCGAGTGGGACTGGCAGGCGCCCGCCAAGAACGAGGCGCTGATCGCCAAGGTTTCCGAACTGGCGGAAGCCAAGCTGCGCGACGCCTATCGCATCACCAGCAAGCAGGCGCGCACCCAGAAGTGCCGCGAGATTTCCGCCGAAGTCGTCGCCGCGCTGTGCACCGGCGAAGAGGGCGCGCCCGGCGAGATCGACGTCGGCAACCTGATCTTCGAACTGGAAGCCAAGATCGTCCGCAGCCAGATCCTCGAAGGCCAGCCGCGCATCGACGGCCGCGACACCCGCACCGTGCGCCCGATCACCATCCGCCACAGCGTGCTGCCGCGCACCCACGGTTCCTCGCTGTTTACCCGCGGCGAGACGCAGGCGCTGGTCGTCGCCACGCTGGGCACCGGCCGCGACGAGCAGATCATCGACGCGCTGCAAGGCGAATACCGCGAGCGCTTCATGCTCCACTACAACATGCCTCCCTTCGCCACCGGCGAGACGGGCCGCGTCGGCAGCCCGAAGCGCCGTGAAATCGGCCACGGCCGTCTCGCCAAGCGCGCGCTGTTGGCGGTGCTTCCGCCGGCCGAAGAGTTCGGCTACAGTTTGCGCGTCGTTTCCGAAATCACCGAGTCCAACGGCTCCTCGTCGATGGCTTCCGTCTGCGGCGGCTCGCTCGCGCTGATGGACGCCGGCGTGCCCTTGAAGGCGCACGTCGCGGGCATCGCCATGGGCCTGATCAAGGAAGGCAACCGCTTCGCCGTGCTGACCGACATCCTGGGCGACGAGGACCA
>DASVZD010000129.1:0-12081 GCA_036391815.1 Rhodocyclaceae bacterium | reverse complement strand
AACACCGCACGGCGGACTTGGTGGCGCGCGAGCTTGCCGCGGCGGGCATCGAAGTGCATCGCGGACTTGCCGGCACCGGCGTCGTCGGCGTGCTCAAGTGCGGTGACGGCAAACATTCGATCGGTCTGCGTGCCGACATGGACGCGCTGCCTGTCGAGGAATCCAACACGTTTGCCCATCGTTCGACGCATGCGGGTTGCATGCACGCCTGCGGCCACGACGGGCATACCGCGACGCTGCTCGGCGCAGCGGCGGCCCTGGCGCGCACGCGCAGCTTCGATGGCACCGTCTGCTTCATCTTCCAGCCGGCCGAGGAGCACGAGGGCGGCGGCCGCGTGATGGTCGAGCAGGGGCTGTTCGAGCGCTTCCCGATGCAGATGGTGTTCGGCCTGCACAACTGGCCCGGCATCGAAGCCGGCAGCATCGCCGTGATCGAAGGCCCGGTGATGGCGGCGACCGATCGCTTCGAGATCACCATTGAGGGACGCGGCGGCCACGCGGCGATGCCGCACCAGGCGATCGATACGATCGTCGCCGGCTCGGCGCTGGTCCAGGCGCTGCAAGGGCTGGTGAGCCGCGAAACCGATCCGCTGGAGGCAGCGGTAGTCAGCGTCACGCGCTTCCATGCCGGCGGCGATGCCGACAACATCCTGCCCGCACGCGCGGTGCTCGGCGGCACGGTGCGCTCGCTGCGGCCGGAACTGCAGCAGGCGCTGGAAGCCGGCATGCGGCGTGTCTGCGACGGCATCGCCGCAACCTATCGCGTCGGCGTCGGGCTCGATTTCGAGCGCGGCTATCCGGCCACCATCAACGCAGCGGAGCCCAGCCGCCTGTCGCGCGAGGTCGCCCGCCGCGTGGTCGGCGAAACCGGGCGCGGCGAGGTGCTGACCGGCCTCAAGCCGAGCATGGGCGCCGAAGATTTCTCCTACCTCTCCAGCGTCGTGCCCGGCTGCTACGCGTGGCTCGGCAACGGTCCGGGCGTGGGCGGCTGCACGCTCCACAGTCCGCATTACGACTTCAACGACGACATCATCGCCACCGGCATCCGCTACTGGGTGCGTCTGGCGGAATCCGTCCTGCCGCGGTCCTGATTCCCCGCAGCGCCCGCTGCTTTTTCCGTCTCGTCAAGTCATAAGAAGTTGGCTATATAGTGATATAAATCCAATTGTGGCAACGAGGTCGGAAACGCAACAGGGGGGATCGATGAAACAACCTGCGGCAAGTCCCGTCGGCAGCGCCTTGCGCGATGCCGGCATCAGTCGGCGCGAATTCCTTGGGTTCTGCGCTACCTTGGCGGCGGCGTACGCGCTGCCATCCTCCAGCATCCAGGCCATCGCAGCGGCCCTCGAGAAGGCGCCCCGGGCCTCGGTGATCTGGCTCTCCTTCCAGGAATGCACGGGCTGCACCGAGTCGCTGACGCGCTCGCACAACCCGACCATCGAGGGCCTGATCCTCGACCAGATCTCGCTCGACTACCACCACACGCTGCAGGCGGCCTCCGGCGAGGCGGCCGAACGCGCGCGCGACGAGGCGATGCAGGGCGCGATGGGCAAGTACCTGCTGATCGTCGACGGCTCGGTGCCGCTCGGCAACGCCGGCTACTCGACCATCGCCGGCGTCTCGAACGTCGATATGCTGAAGGAGGTGGCGAAGGGCGCCGCGGCGGTGATCGCGGTCGGCAGCTGCGCGGCCTATGGCGGACTGCCCGCCGCGCTGCCCAATCCGACCGGCGCCGTGCCGGTCAGCCAAATAGTCACCGACAAGCCGGTGGTCAACGTGCCCGGCTGCCCGCCGATCCCGGTCGTCATCACCGGCGTGCTGGCGCACTTCCTCACCTTCGGCACGCTGCCCGAGCTCGACGAGCACGGCCGTCCGAAGGTGTTCTACGGCGAGACCATCCACGACCGCTGCTATCGCCGCCCGTTCTACGACCAGGGCAAGTTCGCCGAGACCTTCGACGACGAAGGCGCACGGCGCGGCTGGTGCCTGTTCAAGCTCGGCTGCAAGGGACCCGTCACCTACAACGCCTGCGCCACCACCAAGTGGAACAACGGCGTCTCGTTCCCGATCCAGTCCGGACACGGCTGCCTCGGCTGCTCGGAACCGGGCTTCTGGGACGTGGGGCCGTTCTACAAGGCGCTCTCGATGCCGATCGGGAACGTGAAGCAGACGGTCGGCATCGCGACGGCGACCGGCCTCGCCGTCGGCGCCGTCACGGCGGTCGCCAACCGCGCCAAGAAAGCTGCCGCCAAGGCGGGGCATGCCAAGGTCGGCGTCGAAGACCTGGAGAAGAAATCATGACCTGCCTCGAAATCCTGACCTGGGCCCGCGGGCCGGGCCTGGCCCTGGCGCTGGCCGTCGGCGTGTTCGGCGTGCTCCTGCGCATCATCGAGATCCAGGCCCTCGGGCGCAAGCCCGATTTCGCCACGCCGCGCGACGTCACGCCGGGCAGCGGCTGGCGCACGATCCTGTCGCGCTCGCTGCCGCCGCCCGGCATGATGAAGCGCGCGCCGCTCACCTACTTCGGCGGCTACGTGTTCCACATCGGGCTGGCGATCGCGGTGTTCGGCTTCGCGCCGCACATCGAGCTGATCAGGGGCCTGTTCGGCATCCGCTGGCCGGGATTGCCGAACCTGGTCGTCGATCTTGCCACCATCGCCGCGATCGCCGCGATGGTGGCGGTCCTGGCCGGGCGCCTCGCCGACCCGGTCAAGCGCATGCTCTCCGGTTTCGGCGACTGGCTGGCCTGGGCGCTCACCTTCGCGCCGCTGGTCACCGGCTACGCCGCCTTCCACCACATGACGGAGGACTACACGCTGCTGCTGGCGATCCACATCCTGTCGGTCGACCTGCTGCTGGCGCTGCTGCCCTTCACCAAGCTGTTCCATGTCGTGAGCCTGTTCGTGTCGCGCTGGTACAACGGCGACATCGCGGGTCGAAAGGGGGTGGCAGCATGAGCGCCTCCTTTGAACGCGGCATCAATTCCTTCAAGGAAGTCCTCGATGCGCCGATCGCCAGCTTCTTCTCGAGCTGCGTGCATTGCGGCCTGTGCGCCGAGTCCTGCCTCTTCTACACGGAGACCGGCGATCCGAAATACGCGCCGATTCGCAAGCTCGAGCCGCTGCGCCGCACCTGGTTCCAGGAGTACACGCTGCTCGGCAAGCTGGCCAAGGCGGTGGGGCTGTCCAAGCCGGTGACCGACGCGGAACTCGAGGAGTGGGCGCCGCTGGTCTACGACTCCTGCACCATGTGCGGGCGCTGCTCGATGGTGTGCCCGGTCGGCAACGACCTCACCTACGCGATCCGCAAGATGCGCGAAGGCATGGCCGCCGCCGGCCATGCGCCCGAGGGCCTGATCACGGCCACCTCGCGCGCCATCACCAGCGGCAGTCCGGCCGGAGTCAAGTGGGCGACCGTGCAGGCGCAGATCAAGAGGATGGAAAAGCAGTTCTCCATGACCATTCCGGTCAACCAGCCGGACGTCGATTACCTCGTGCTGATGTCGTCGTGGGAGATCCTCAACTATCCGGAATACCTCGGGGCCGTCGGCCGCATCTTCAAGCAGGCCGGCGCCACCTGGACCCTCAGCGAGCATGCCTACGAGGCGACCAACAGCGGCATCCAGATCGGCGTCTCCGACCTGGCCCGCGAACTCGTCGGTCGCATCGTGAAGGCGGCCGAGGATCTGAGGGTCAAGTGCGTGATCAGCCCCGAGTGCGGCCATGCCTACACGGCGATCCGCTGGGAAGGGCCGAACCTCATGGGCCGCCCGTTCGGCTTCGAGGTCAAGCACATCCTCGAAGTGCTCGACGAACTGCGCAGCGCGGGGCGCATCAGGCTCAAGGGCACCATCGACAAGCCGCTCACCTACCACGATCCCTGCCAGATCTCGCGCCGCGGCGGCGTCTACGAGCAGCCGCGCAAGTTCCTCAAGGCGCTGGCGCCGAACTTCCGCGAGATGAGCGACACCGGCACCATGAACTGGTGCTGCGGCGGCGGGGGCGGCGTCGGCGCCAACGAGCGCGCCGAGCCGCTGAAGATCGTCGCGTTCAAGCGCAAGAAGTCGCAGATAGAGGAACTGGGCGTCGACACCATGGTGACCGCGTGCGCCAACTGCCGCGTCACCATTGAGGAGGCGCTCGAGCACTACCACATGGACGTCGAGATGCTCGGGCTCACCGAACTCGTCGCCGATCATCTTGAAGAGAGCGCATCATGAGCGAACGCCTGGTCATCGACCCCATCACCCGCATCGAAGGCCATCTGCGCATCGAGGCGGAACTGAAGAACGGCGCCATCGAGCAGGCCTACTCGGCCGGCACCATGGTGCGCGGCCTGGAAGTCATCCTGCGCGGGCGCGACCCGCGCGACGCCTGGGCGTTCGCGCAGCGCATCTGCGGCGTGTGCACGGTGGTGCACGCGGTCGCCTCGGTGCGCGCGGTGGAGGACGCGCTCAAGTATCCGATTCCGCCGAACGCCGAACTCATCCGCAACCTGATGATCGGCGCGCAGTACATCCACGACCACGTGATGCACTTCTACCACCTGCATGCGCTCGACTGGGTCGATCCCGTCAATGCGCTGAAGGCGGATCCGAAGGCGACGTCGCAGCTCGCGCAGTCGCTTGGCAGCCATCCGCAGTCGTCGCCCGGCTATTTCGCCGACGTGCAGAGGCGGCTCAAGGGGCTCGCCGACACCGGCAAGCTGGGCATCTTCCAGAACGGCTACTGGGGCCATCCGGCCTACCGGCTGCCGCCGGAAGCGAACCTCATGGCGGTCGCGCATTACCTGGAAGCGCTCGCCTGGCAGCGCGACGTCGTCGCGCTCCACGCGATCCTCGGCGGCAAGAACCCGCATCCGAATTTCGTCGTCGGCGGCGCGCCTATCGCGATAAGCGTCGAGCCCGGCCATCCCGGCCACGGCAAGGGGCGTCCGCACTACCGCGGCGGACAGGGCGGCACGGCGCTCGACGACGTCGGCCTAGCGCGCATCCAGTCGGTGATCCAGTCGATGAGGAGCTTCGTCGACCAGGTCTATGTCCCCGACACGCTGGCGATCGCCGGCTTCTACAAGGACTGGTTCAAGCAGGGCGAGGGGCTGGGCAACTTCCTTTGCTACGGCGACCTGCCGTCGAACGGCATCGGCGACGTCTCGAGCTTCCTGTTCCCGCGCGGCGTCATCCTCGACCGCGACCTGTCGACCATCCACGAAGTCGACCTCAATGCCGACGACCAGGTGCAGGAATACGTCGCTCACTCGTGGTACGACTATGCCGGCGGCAAGGAGAAGGGCCTGCATCCGTACAAGGGCGAGACCAGCCTCAACTACACGGGTCCGCAGCCGCCCTACCAGCACCTGCCGGTGGACCAGGCCTACTCGTGGCTGAAGTCGCCGCGCTGGAAAGGCAAGCCGATGGAGGTCGGCCCGCTGGCGCGGGTGCTGATGCTCTACGCCAAGGGGCATGCGCAGACGAAGGAGCTCGTCGGCATGGCGCTGAAGAAACTCGACGCGCCGGTAAGCGCGCTCTACTCGACGCTCGGCCGCACGGCGGCGCGCACGCTGGAGACCAAGATCCTCGCCGACGCCATGCAGGGCTGGTACGACAAGCTGGTGGCGAACATCAAGGCCGGCGATCTCAACACTTTCAACGACGCGCTGTGGGAGCCGTCGCGCTGGCCGGCGCACGCGCAGGGCGTCGGTTTCATGGAAGCGCCGCGCGGCGGCCTGGCGCACTGGATCGTCATCGACGATGCCAAGATCAGCAACTACCAGGCGGTGGTGCCGAGCACCTGGAACGCGGGGCCGCGCGATCCGCAGGGGCAGGCCGGCGCCTACGAGGCCGCGCTCAAGGGCCATGCGCTGCACGATCCGAAGCAGCCGCTGGAAGTGCTGCGCACGATCCACAGCTTCGACCCGTGCATCGCATGCGCGGTGCATCTCACCGACGAGAACGAACAGACGTTCGAGGCGCGCGTCGTTTGATGCACTGACAACCTCCAACAAAAAAGCCCGCATGCGCGGGCTTTTTTGTATCCGGGGAGAAGCGGCTTACTTCTTCTTCTTGCCGGCAACGGCTTGCTTGAACGCGGCACCGGCGGAGAACTTCGGCACGGTGGTGGCAGCGATCTTGATGGTCGCGCCGGTCTTCGGGTTCTTGCCGGTGCGAGCGGCGCGCTTGGCGGACTTGAAGGTGCCGAAGCCGACCAGCGTAACCGAGTCGCCCTTGGAGACGGCCTTCACAACTGCGGCGATGGCGGCGTCGAGCGCCTTGTTCGCGGCAGCCTTGCTGATGCCGGCTCCCGCGGCGGCGACTTCGATAAGTTCAGCTTTGTTCATCCAGATGCCTCCGTAAATGAGAGTGTGCTAGCCATATGGCTGGCGGGGATTCTAGCGCGCAAATTTTCGTTTGCATGCATTTTTCTTTTATTCCTTGAGCAATTTTTCCGCCACCATGGCGGCCCGAACGGCCGGCCTGGCGGCCATCCGCGCATGGTATGCCTTCAGCGTTGGCCACTTGCCGATGTCAATTCCGGTCCACTGGCCCCAGTTCAAGATCGTGAACAGATAGGCGTCGGCCACGCAGAAAGCATCGCCCATCAGGTAAGCCCTACCCTCGAGTTGCGCTGCAACGTAATCGAGCCGTTGGCCGAGAAGCCCGTGTACGAGGGCTTTCCAGTCTTCGGGCGCCTGCGGGTTGAATAGCGCGCCGAACGACTTGTGCAGTTCCGAGGTGATGAAGTTGAGCCACTCCATAAGCCGGTAGCGCTCCATGGTGCCGGCCGGCGGGGCCAGATTGCGATCGGGCACCCGGTCGGCCAGGTACTGCACGATGGCCGGTCCTTCGGTCAGCACGGAGTTGTCGTCCAAACGCAACGCCGGCACGTAGCCCTTCGGGTTGATGCTGCGGTAATCGGTGCCGGCGGCCGTCCGCTTGGTCTTCAGGTCGACGCGCTCGAGCTCGAACGGCAGGCCGCTTTCGCGCAGGACGATGTGGGGGGACAGCGAGCAGGCGCCGGGCGAATAGTAGAGCTTCATGGTGGACTCCTCCAAAGCGGATTCATCCATGGTAAGCCGCGACATCGCGCCGTCAACCGGCGCAAGACCCTAGTGGCGCAGGTGGGAAGGCGTCGGGAACAGTTGCGCCAGCACTTCGCGGCCGAAGCGGTACTCGTGGTTGCAGACGTCGTCCTGGACCACCACCTCGTCGTGTTCCGCGAGCATTTCTTCCACTTCCTCGCGGCCCAGGGTGCGCAGCATGTTGAGCACCTTCTCCTCGTCGCGCGGGCAGTGGTAGACGACCGGCTGCGGGTCGAACAGGCGCAGCGTCTCCTCGGGGAACAGCCGCGACAGCAGCACTTCGGCCGAAAGCGAAAGCTCGCCGGGCTGCAGCGTGCCGGCGAGGAGCTGGATGCGGTTCCAGCCGTCGGCATCGGCGGCGTCCGCGCCCGGCAGCTTCTGCAGGAACAAGCCGCAGGCGTTGTCGCCGTCCGCCGCCAGCCATAGCCGTGTCGGCGTCTGCTCCGACTGCTCCAGGTAGTGCTCGAAGATCTGCGCCAGGCTGTCTCCCTCGATGGGGACGAGGCTCTGGTACGGATGCGCGGTCGGCGACGTCTGCAGGTTCAGCACCAGCTTGCCGTCGCCGAGCAGTTCCGGCGCCGGTGCGGCGGCCACGAAGCCGTCGGTCTTCGCCAGCCCGCGGATGCGCAGCTGCTCGTCGCAGTCGACCAGCAGCATGCGCACGGGACCGTGCCCCTGCAGCTGGAAGCTGACGCGTCCGGGCTGCTTGAGGTTGCTGCCCAGCAGCGTTGTGACTGCCACGAGTTCGCCGAGCAGGTCGCGCTCGGGTTCGCCGTACTCGCGCCGCGCCTGCATCTCCTTCCAGGCCGGACCAAGGCGCACGACGGCGCCCCGGATGTCGAGGCCCTCGATGATGAAGCGGCGGATCGCGTCGATCATTTGACGAAGCTGCCGAACATGGCGGGGTCGAAGCCGACCAGCAGCTGGCCGGTTTCCGTCTCCACCACGGGACGCTTGATGGCGCTGGAGAATTCCACCATCAGCGCGACCGCGGCGCTCTGCGTGTCGATCTGCTGGCGTTCGGCCGGCAGCTTGCGGAAGGTCGGTCCCCGCGTGTTCAGCAAGGTCTTCCAGCCGGCGGCGCGGCACCAGGCGACCAGGCGGTCGCGTGGGACGCCGAGCTTCTTGTAGTCGTGGAACTCATAGGCGACGCCGTGCTCGTCGCACCAGGCGAAAGCCTTCTTCATCGTGTCGCAGTTCTTGATGCCGTAGATCTTGACCATGGCGGCGGACTCCGGAGGGGTGCGAATCATACCGCGCCGCGCTGTCGGCGTCGCCAGCCGGCCGCGGCCCAGGCCAGGCAGCCGATGCCCAGCGAGCCGAAGGCGACGCCCCAAGCGGCGGCAGAGCCGCCGCCCAGGTCGAGCAGCGCCCCGAAGGCGAGCGGCGAGACGAAGCCGGCGCCGAAGCCGAGCAGCGAATAGAGCGCCATCGCCGCGCCGCGCTGGGCCAGCGGCGTGGCCGCCACCAGTCCGGCGGTGAGGGCCGCGGAGTCCGCCATGACGGCCACGAAATACGCGGCGAGCACGCCGAGCATCAGCCACCACGGCCACGCGGCGGCGAAGCCCGCGGCCCAGCACAGCAGTCCTGAGGCGAGCATGATCGCGGCGATCCAGCGCTGCCGGCCGGTCTTGCCCGCCGCCTCGTTGCCGAGGATGCTGGCCGGCAGGCCGAGCAGGTTGATCAGCGCGGCCGCGCTGGTCGCATCGATCGCCTGCGCCCCCGCGTTTCCGAGCGCGTAGGAGAAGGCGATGAACGCCACCATCCACGAGCGCAGCCCGAACAGTTCCCAGCAGTGCACGGCGTAGCCCAGGATGTAGCCGCGCACCTCGCGCAGCGCGAGCACCGGGCCGAAGCGCGGCAGCCACGGCGCGTGGTGCGCCGCATGCGGCGCCTGCGGCGAGACGGCGGCCAATATCAGCGGCAGCGCCGCGAGCGGTCCTGCCGACAGGATCAGGAATGCCTGGCGCCAGGGCAGCAGCGCACCGAGCCAGCCCGCGGCCCACAGCGACAGGCTGGTGCCGATCCCGAAGGTCGAGGTGTAGAAGGCGATGTAGCGCGCCTGGCGAGGCCCGCCGACGCGATCGGTCAGCGCCTTCAAGCCCGGCATGTAGGTGCCGGCGAGGCCCGCGCCCGTCGCCGCCTGCCACGCCGCGGCGCCCGTCATGCCGTGCGCGAGCCACGCGAACCCCGCGATCCCGAAGGCCGCGAGCATGCACGAGAGGGCGAACACGTTGCGCGCATCGACGCGGTCCGTGATGCCGGACAGGAAGGGCACGGCCAGCATGTAGCCGCAGAAGAAGGCGCCGCCGACGAAGCCGGCCTGCGCGCCGCTCATTCCCCATTCGAGGCGCAGCGCGGGCAGGAAGGCCGGGTAGGCGGCGAAGCCGGACATCGACAAGGCTTCGGCCAGGCAGAGGATGGCGACGATGCGGGCATCGCGGCTCGGTGCAGTCATGCCGCCATATTACCGGCCACGGGCACCTGCCGATGCGGGCGAACTTCGCATGCCATTGACTATCGCCGCCGGCTGGCCTAAGTTTGTATTGCGTTCGATGTGAAGGCATTCCGAGGAGGAACCTAGCGCTGATTAAGGGGAACGCGTAAACACTGAAACGATAGGCATGTGTGAGGGACCAGAGGTCCTGCGGCCTTACGGCAGCGCCGATTTGAGATCCGCTTGCGGGCGCGCAAAAAATCCGGCTAAAGGGATCAGGGAAAGGCCCGTTCGATTCGAGTAGCGAACGGGCTTTTCTTTTGTGCAAATCAATTGCAGAAGCAGGGACCGTCGAAGCAGTCCTCGCGCACGCGCAGCGTGGAGCGCACCGTGCGGCCAGGCGCATCGAACAGCACGTCGAAGCGCGTGGCGGCATGCCAGTCGCAGTAGCGCCATTCCCATGCCAATTCGTCGCGTGCGGGATAGTAGGCAGTCCATGCCGGCTGCGGCGGGCCGAGCGCCCGCGTCACCTGCTCCTCGGTCATGCCGGGCCGGATGGTGGCGAAATGCGCTTCGTCGAGAAGGTTCTCCACGCGTTCCACCCGGCCGGCCGGGTCAAGCGACACCATCCAGGTCCGGAACCCCTCCGGGCCGCGCGGATAGACGAGGTGCGTGCGACCGTCGGCATCCTGCCACTTCATCGCCGGCTCGCCCATGGTGTGCTGCACGTCGGCCAGGCCCGACTGGCCGCGGACCAGGGCGCCGGGGCCGCCGCACGCGGCAAGGAAAAGGAGTGTCAGCAAGAGCCCCGCTCGTCTCATCGGCGCAGTATAGGCGAGCGGTAACTGCGGCCCCTCGGTCGGCTACATGGAACCGCCGCGCAGGTAGCGCGTGTGCCAGGCCAGCGCTTCATCGAGCAGGTGCGGGGTCTGCTTGCCGGGCGAATGTTCGAGCGCGCGCTTGAAGTAGTCGTTCAGCGCGGGCCGGAAATGGGGATGCGCGCAGTTGTCGATGATGGCGCGGGCCCGTTGCTTCGGCGACAGCCCGCGCAGGTCGGCGAGACCCTGTTCCGTCACGATCACCTGGACGTCGTGCTCGGTGTGGTCGACATGCGAGGCCATCGGCACGATGCACGATATCTGGCCGCCCTTCGCCTGCGACGGCGTCATGAAGATCGAGAGGTAGGCGTTGCGCGCGAAGTCGCCCGAACCGCCGATGCCGTTCATGATGCGGCTGCCCATGACGTGGGTCGAGTTCACGTGGCCGTAGATGTCTGCCTCGATCATGCCGTTCATCGCGATGACGCCCAGGCGGCGGATGACCTCGGGATGGTTGGAGATTTCCTGCGGGCGCAGGATGATGCGGTGCTTGAAGCTGCCGAGGTCGCTGTTGAGCTCGGCCAGCGCAGCGGTGGATAGCGAGAACGCGGTGGCCGACACCGTGGCGAGCTTGCCCGATTTCAGCATTTCGAGCATGCCGTCCTGGAGCACCTCGGTGTAGGCGGTGAGATTCCCGAACGGACCCTGGTTGAGCCCCGCCAGCACGGCATTGGCGATGTTGCCGACGCCCGATTGCAGTGGCAGCAGGTCGGGCGGCAGCCGGCCCGCCTTCACCTCGTGGCAGAGGAAGTCCAGGATATGGCCGGCGATCAGCCGCGAAGTCTCGTCGGGCGCGGTGAACGCCGAGTTGCGGTCGGGCGCGTGCGTCTCGACGACGGCGATGATCTTGGCAGGATCGCAGCGCAGGTAAGGTTCGCCGATGCGGTCCGCGGCATGGGTCAGCGGAATCGGCTTGCGGTGCGGCGGCAACTGCGTGCCGTAGTAGATGTCGTGCATGCCATCGAGGTTCTCGCTCTGCCATGAGTTGACCTCGACGATCACCTTGTCGGCCTGGTCGAGCCAGGTCTTGTTGTTGCCCACCGACGACGAAGGAACGAGGCGGCCGTCCTCCAGGATCGCCGCCGCTTCCACCACCGCGACGTCGAGCTTGCCGAGAAATCCCGACCAGACGAACTGCGCGACATGCGACAAGTGGATGTCCAGGTATTCCATCTCGCCCGCGTTGATGCGCTTGCGGCAGGTGGGGTCGGACTGGTAGGGCAGGCGCATCTCGATACCGTCGACCATGGCCAGTGCGCCGTCGAGGTCGGGCGCGGTCGATGCACCGGTCCAGACGCCGATCTTGAAGCGCTTGCCGTAGAGGTTGGCGTCCATGATGCGCTTGGCCAGTGCGGAAGGCACCGCCTTCGGATAACCGGCGCCGGTGAAGCCGCTCATGCCGACGTTGACGCCCGACGGGATCAGCGCGGCCGCCTGGTCGGCCGACATGATGCGGCCGCGCAGGGCGGGGCAGTGGATGCGTGATGCTTGGCTCATGGTTCTTCCTGTATTCGATAGGCGTCGCCTGCGGCCCAAAAAAGAGCCCGCGCGAGCGGGCTCAATGGTCCAGAACACGCATGCTGGGTTCTGGCGGAGGAGACGTTGCGCGGCTCAGCGGGGCGGGGGCCTGTCCGCGGGCGCGTGCTGGTTCATGGGGCTGGCGCCGGTCCTTATTTCTGGAGCGGCGCG
>DASVZD010000128.1:0-2038 GCA_036391815.1 Rhodocyclaceae bacterium | reverse complement strand
CGCCGTCGCGAATCATCGGAGGCATGGAGGCGTCGATGATGACGTCGGACGGCACGTGCAGGTTGGTGATGCCCTTGTCGGAATTCACCATCGCCAGTTGCGGGCGGGCCTTGTAGCAGGCGGCGATGTCGGCTTCGATCTCCTTGCGCTGCGCTTCCGGCAGCGCGGCGATCTTGGCGTAGAGGTCACCCAGACCATTGTTGGGGTTGACGCCCAGTTCCTTGAAGGCCTTGGCGTGCTTCTCGAACACGTCCTTGAAGAAGACGGAGACGGCATGGCCGAACATGATCGGGTCGGAGACCTTCATCATGGTGGCCTTCAGGTGCAGCGACAGCAGCACGCCCTGGTTCTTGGCCTTCTCGATCTGCTCGGCGTAGAAGGCGCGCAGGGCCTTGACGTTCATCACCGTGGCGTCGATCACCTCGCCCGCCTTCAGCGCCATCTTTTCCTTGAGCACCGTGACCTTGCCGTCGGCGCCGACGAACTCGATGCGCGTGTTGGTCGCTTCGGGAACAGTCATCGACACTTCGCTGCCGTAGAAGTCGCCGGAGTTCATGTGCGCCACCGACGTCTTGGAGTCGGCCGCCCAGGCGCCCATCTTGTGCGGATGCTTCTTGGCGTAGTTCTTCACCGACAGGGCCGCGCGGCGGTCGGAGTTGCCTTCGCGCAGGACCGGGTTCACCGCGCTGCCGAGCACCTTACTGAAGCGGTTCTTCAGTTCCTTCTCGGCGTCGTTCTGCGGATTCTCGGGATAGTCGGGGATGTCGTAGCCCTTGCCCTGCAGTTCCTTGATCGCGGCCTTGAGCTGCGGCAGCGACGCGGAGACGTTCGGCAGCTTGATGATGTTGGCTTCGGGCTTGAGCGTCAGTTCGCCCAGCCAGGTCAGCTCGTCGGCGATCTTCTGCTCGGGCTTCAGCTTCTCCGGGAAATTGGCGATGATGCGGCCGGCCAGGGAGATGTCCTTGGTTTCCACTTCCACGCCGGCGGCCTTGGTGAAGGCCTGGACGATCGGCAGCAGCGAGTACGTCGCGAGGGCGGGCGCCTCGTCAATCTTGGTCCAGTAAATCTTGCTCATGCTTTCAAGCTCCGATGATGGGTTGGATTCTGTCTGCAGCCCGGATCAGGAGACGTAGGCGCAGGCCGAGGCCGGCGTCCGCGTGTCCATGTTGCGGCCACGATTGGTATGGTCGTCGATCTCGGCGGCGGAGCCTATCATGCGGCCGAACAGGAAAGTGGTGAAAGCAGCCGCCTCCATGGTCGCATCGCTGATCTTGCCCTCGGCGTACGGCTTCCACAGCATCTTCAGCAGGATGACGGCGATCACGGCATCGACGTTGACGCAGTACACGTTCTTGCTGACGCCCGTCTTGTACAGGGCCTGCACCAGGTTGTGGTAGAAGTCGTGGAAAACGTTGTAGCTGCCGCGCTTCTTGAACAGGTCATTGACGAAGACTTCACGCGGGTCGTAGTTGACGTCCTTGTCCTTGAACACCGGGTGATTGACGCAGGGGATCTTCTCGTAGGAGATGTTGCCCTCGGCTTTGGCCTTGGACTTGTAGCCCTTGTAAGTCTTGGCGTAGGCGGTGGCCATGGCGGCGAGGTCCAGGCCGTGGGCTTCGGAGCCCGGATCCTTGAGGCCGGAGTCGCGGAAGCGGTCGAGCAGGAAGGCGATCGCCTCGAAGCCGTTGCCGCCGTGGGCGAAGCCGGTGTGCGTCAGGAAGCCGATGTAGCCCTTGTTGATCTGCACGCGTTCCGGGGCTTCCGGACCGTCGGCACTGACCGCACCCTTCGCGCCCTGGGCGGAAATCGTACCCGGACCGTTCGAGGTGATGAGGCCCAGCAGGACGGAGAAGCCGTAGAGGGCCTCCTCGTCGGGACGCTTGCCGAGCAGCGCCATGTAGGCGGTCTCGGTGAAGCTGTACGCCTTCATCAGTTCGGCATCGGCAACACCGCAGAACTTGCCGGCGCTCTGCTGCGCGGAGCCGGCGGCCGAGCCGATCAGCGTGCTGAAGACGCGGAAGTGCCACGGCATGTTGGA
>DASVZD010000127.1:0-12185 GCA_036391815.1 Rhodocyclaceae bacterium | reverse complement strand
GTCGATCGCGTTCATGCCGTCTCTCCTTCGGCCGTGGGGGCCGACTGCGCCTCGGCGGCGGCCTTCGCCGCGGCGCGCTCGGCCTTGCGCCGCGCCGCGGCCTCGGCCTTTTCCTTCGCGTCGCGCTCCAGCCGCTCGAGGCGCGCGGCGGCGAGCCGCCGGGTGGCCTCGGTGCGCAGCTTGCCGCGCTCCCGCGCCCACAACTCGCCCTTGGCGTGGTTGAACCACTGCACCAGCGGGATGTGCGAGGGGCAGACATAGGCGCAGCAGCCGCAGGAGATGCAGTCGCCGAGGTGCAGCTTCTCGGCGCCCTCCAGGTTGCCCGCGCGCACGAAGGCGCCCATCTCGACCGGCTGCAGACCCATCGGGCAGGCGCGCGTGCAGTTGCCGCAGCGGATGCAGGGGCCGGCCGGCGGGACGCAGGCTTCCTGCGCGTCGAGGGCGAGGATGCCGCTGGCGCCCTTCACCAGCGGCACGTGGCCGTGCGCCAGCGGCGTGCCCATCATCGGCCCGCCCATGACGAGGCGGGCCGGCGCTTGCTTGAGCCCGCAGAAATCGAGCAGCTCCTGGACCGGGGTGCCGATCGGCGCGAACACGTTGCCGGGCGCGCGCACGGCGCCGCCGTTGATGGTGACGATGCGCTCCACCAGCGGCCGCCCGAAGCGGATCGCGTGGTGCACGGCGGCGCAGGTCGACACGTTGTGCACCAGCACGCCGACTTCGGCGGCGCGCGCGTCGGCCGGCACCTCGCGGCCGGTCAGCGTGACGATCAGCTGGCGGTCGGAGCCCATCGGGTATCGCGCCGGCACCGGGCGGATATTCACCTCGGGGAAGGCCGCGGCGGCCTTGCGCATGGCCTCGATCGCCTCGGGCTTGTTGTCCTCGATGCCGACCAGCGCCTGCTGCGCGCCGATCGCGTGCATGACGATGCGCACGCCGTCGACCACCGCATCGGCGAAGTCGCGCATCATGCGGTCGTCCGCCGACAGATAGGGCTCGCATTCGCCGCCGTTGACGATCAGGGTGTCGACCTTGAGGCGCCGGCCCAGGGAGAACTTGGCGGCGGCGGGGAAGGTGGCGCCGCCGAGGCCGACGATGCCGGCGGCGGCGGTCCGCCTGGCGATCTCCTCGGGCGGCAGCGCGAAGGGATCGGCGGCTTGCTCCAGGTCGATCCAGCGTTCCTCGAAGTCCGACTCGATGGTGATCGCCCCGTAGGACAGGCCCGAGGCGTGCGGCGCCGTGACTTCGCCGATGGCCGCGACGACGCCGGAGACGGGCGCGTGGATCGGCGACGAGATGTTGCCGCTGGCCTCGGCGATCAGCTGGCCCTTGAGCACCGGCTGGCCGACCAGCACGACGGGGCGCGCGGCGCCGCCGACATGCTGCTGCAGCGGCATGACGACGCGGGCGGGCGTCGGCAGCCGGCGCAGCGGGACATCGGCGGCAGGGCGCTTGCGGTCGTCCGGATGCACGCCCCAGCGCGGCTGGCGGAAGAAGCGGTCGAGGAATCCCATCATGCCACCGCCGGCCTGGGCCAGATCCAGTACTGCAGGCTCACGGGCACCGGCACCAGCGTCATCGCCTCGGTCGGGCAGCGGTCGATGCAGGCGCCGCATCCGGTGCAGGCTTCGCGGATCACGTTGTGGATCTGCTTGGCGGCGCCGATGACGGCGTCGGTCGGGCAGGCCTTGATGCAGCGGCAGCAGCCGATGCAGATCTCCTCGGCGACGCGCGCGATCCTGGGGCCGTCGTCGGCGACGCCGGAGAGGTCGGCCTTGACGCCGAGCTTGGCCGCGAGTTCCTGGGCCAGCGCGCGGCCGCCCGGCGGACAGAGCGTGACCGCCGCCGTGCCGGCCGCCAGCGCCGCCGCCGCCTGCGCGCAGCCGATGTAGCCGCACTGGCCGCACTGCGAGCCGGGCAGCATCGCCTGGATCTCGGCCTCCATCGGATTCCCCTCGACGGCGAGATAGCGGGCCGCCACGCCGAGCAGGCCGCCCAGCGTCACTCCCATTGCAGTCAAGCTGCCCACCGCGGAAAGCATCGTGATGTCCCCCTAATTCGTGCTGATGCCCGAGAAACCCATGAAGGCCATCGCCAGCAGGCTGGCGACGATGAAGCCGATCGGCGGGCCGGCGAACAGGCGCGGCACCTGCGCCAGCGCGAGACGCTCGCGCAGGCCGGCGAAGATCACCATCACCAGGCTGTAGCCGAGCGAGGAGGCGAAGGCGAACAGCGTCGCCTCGATGAAGCCCATCTTCCCTTCGACCAGCAGCAGCGCCACGCCGAGCACGGCGCAGTTGGTGGTGATCAGCGGCAGGTAGATGCCGAGCATCTGGAACAGCGCGGGCGAGACCTTCTTCACCGTCATCTCGGTGAACTGCACGGCGCTGGCGATGACCAGGATGAAGGTGACGGTGCGCAGGAAGCCGAGCCCGTAGGCGTCGAGCAGCCAGCGTTGCACGGCCCAGTCGGCCATCGACGAGACCGTGATGACGAAGGTCGTCGCCAGGCCCATGCCGGCCGCGGTATCGATGCGCGTGGTGACGCCCATGAACGAGCACAGGCCGAGGAAGCGCGCCAGGATCACGTTGTTGACCAGCGCGGCGCCGATCATCATGAGCAGCGCCTCCTTCATGGCGCCGCCTGACCGGAGGGACACGCCTCGCGCGGCGCCGCGAAGCGCAGGAAGCGCGGCGCCAGCGCGCCGTCGCGCGCCATGCGGCGTGCCGCCAGACGGGCGGCGACGATGCCGGCGCCGAGTCCGCAGCACATGCTCGCCATGGTGACGAGGTCGCTGCCGGCGATCGCCTGCGCCAGTCCGCCGGCCGCGAAGCAGACCAGCAGCGGCAGCGCGTAGGCGGCCAGCGCGCCCTTCACCAGCGTGCGGTCGTCGACGCCGACGACGATGCGGTCGCCGACATGCAGCGCGTCTGACCCGTCGATATGGAAGCGCCGCGCCGCCAGGCGGCTGGCGACGCTGCCGATGCCCTTCGAACCGCAGAGGTCCGCCGAGGCGCAGTGGCCGCAGCTCGTCGTCTGCTCCGGCTCGAGCCAGGCGCCGCCGTCGGCATCGATGCCGACCACGCGGGCGATGCCCTCCACCGTATGGATGTCATGCGACACAGTGCGCGCCTCCCATCTGGATTTCCTTGCCGGCGCGCAAATCGATCATGCGCTTGGCGACCACCAGCAGCCCGGTCACCAGGAAGCCGCCAGGCGGCAGGATCATCATCAGCACGTTGGTGCTGGCCGGCAGTACGCGCAGTTCCATGAACCGGAAGCTCGGGCCGAGCAGCAGCGAGGCGTCGGCGAACAGCGTGCCCGAGCCGAGGATCTCGCGCACGGCGCCGATGGCGGTCAGCGCCAGCGTGAAGCCGATGCCCATGAACAGCCCGTCGAGGAAGGAGGGCAGCACCGGCTCCTTCGCCGCGAAGGCCTCCAGGCGCGCCAGCGGCAGGCAGTTCGAGACGATCAGCGGAATGAACAGGCCGAGCACCTTGTAGAGCTCGTGCATGAAGGCGTTCATGGCGAGGTCGACCAGCGTCACCATCGCCGCGACGATCAGGATGAACACGGGGATGCGCACCTCCTGCGTGATGCGCGTGCGAAAGGCCGCGACCAGCAGGCTGGATGCCGCCATGACGACGGCGGTGGCGACGCCCATGCCGAAGCCGTTGGTGGCGCTGGTCGTCATGGCCATGGTCGGGCACATGCCGAGCAGCATGGAGAAGACGCCGTTGTTGTCCCACAGGCCGTCCTTGACGATGGTTTTGGTGTTGGCTGCCATGTTCAGTTGCTCCCCTGCTTGGCGGCTCTTAACCCGCCGAGCGCGACGAGGGGGCGTCGCCGCTGCGTGTCCCCCGGCGCCGAAAGGCAAAGGGCCGGCGCCTCCTCCTTTACCTCCGCGGCGACGCCCCCCCGCCACCCTCGGCTCGGCATCGGCACGCTCGGGACCGCTGCCAAGCTTCCCCGCCGGGCCGATGGGGTGCCCTGCTTCGCGGAGGTAAAGGAGGAGGCGGACGATTTATCGCTTTTGTCCGCCGGGGGACACGCAGCGAAGCAGGGCACCCTGTCGGCCCGAGCGCGCACCGAAAGAACAATACTCATGGCGTGTCTCCCTTCAGCAACTCATCCTTGTGGGCGGCGAAGAACTCGAGCCCCCCACGAATCGCCCCCACCACGCCCCGCGGCGTAATCGTCGCTCCGGCGAATTGATCGAAATCACCGCCATCCTTCTTGACCTTCCAGCGCTCGATGGGCGGATTGCCGAGCGACAACCCCGTGAAGCGGAGAATCCAGCCGGTCTTCTTCTCCTCGATCTTGTCGCCGAGCCCCGGCGTTTCCTTGTGCGCCAGCGCGCGCACGCCGAGGATGCGGCCCTCGCTGTCGACGCCCATCATCAGCCGAACCTCGCCGGCATAGCCGTTGCCGTAGATCTCGTAGGCGACGCCGGTGACCTTGCCGGCGCGGCGCGCGCGGTAGACCGTGATCTCCTTGCCGGCGGCATTCTTCATCGTCAGGGTGTCGGCGACCGGATTGTTGTCGTGGATCTCGTCGGGCATCACCTGCTTGAGCGAGTTCTGCCGGTCTTCGAGAGCACGCGCCGCGATGTCGTCGACCGTGTAGCGATCGGTGACCGCGAGGAGCAGCCCGAAGCCCAGGCAGAAGGCGCCCAGGATGGCGGCGTGCATCCAGGTGGGGACGGGGGCGGGTGCGGTGAGGTCGGGAGTCGTCATGTCGTGTCTGCCGATACCCGTTTCGCAGGTTCCGTGCCACCGTCCGCGGCGACGCCGGCGCAGCGCGCCAACTCCGCACCGACATGGACCTTTTCGCGGCGCGGACGCACTCGAAAGGCGCATGCCGGCCTCTGTCGGGTTTGCGACAAGGCGGTGCAAAGGCGACAGCGCCGGACCCGAAAGCGCCGCGCCCCAAGCCTCGGCGTGAACCGGGATGGCCGTGGCATGGAACCTGCACGGACCTGCTCATGAAGACAGCGCCGCGTCATCCGGTCATCGGCCCATCGGTGTTCCAGCAGATCGTCGAGCAGGTCGACCTGGCCGTCTCGATCACCGATCTGGACGCCAACATCCTGTACGTCAATCCGGCCTTCACGCGCATCACCGGCTACGAGCCGGCGGAGGCGATCGGGCACAACGAGTCGATGCTGTCGCACAAGGTCACGCCGCCGGCGCTGTACCGGGAGCTGTGGAAGCGGCTCGCGGCGCGCGAGCCCTGGACCGGGCGCCTGGTCAACCGCCGCGCCGACGGCGCCAAGTACCTGGCCGAGCTGATGATCACGCCGGTGCTCGACGAGCGCGGCGAGGCGGTGCGCTACCTCGGCCTGCACCGCGACGTCACCGGCCTGCATCGCCTCGAATGCGAGGCGAGGAACCAGAAGGCGCTGATCGAATCGGTGGTCGACGCGGCGCCGCTGGCGATGGCGCTGCTCGACGGCGACCACCGCGTGGTGCTCGACAACCAGGAATACAAGAAGCTGATGGGCGACCTCGGCATGGTGGAGCCAGCCGCCGCCATCCTCGATGCCGTGCGTGCCGACATGGGCAGCCCGCTCGGCGTGCCGAAGGATGGCGCCTACGCCTTCCTCAACCGCGAGGTGCGCATCGACACGCGCGCCCGCGCTCGCTGGTTCTCGTGCTCGGGCACCTGGATGCGGCTCGACGAGGGCAGCGCCGACAGCTTCTTCGGCGAGAACAGCCGGATGTTCCTGCTGCTCGCCGCGACGGAGACCACCGAGCAGCGCGCCCAGCAGGAAAAGGCGCGGCTCGCCGCGCTGCGCGCCATGCTGGCCGAGGAAGGCCGCATCAACGCGCTGCGCGAGACGCTGGCGGCGGCGGTGTTCCAGCTGGAAGGCCCGGTCAACATGATGGGCTCGGTGCTGGGGACCATGGAGCGCCGCGGCGCTCCCGCCGGCGCTGCGCTCGGCGAGGCGCTCGGTGCCGCCCGTGCCGCGCTCGACAGCCTGCGCCGCGCCATGCCGGCGGATTCCGGCGAACTGCCGACCGCGGTCAACATCAACGAAGCGCTCCATGACGTGCTCGAGCTCGCCACGCCGCGCATGCTGGCGCTCGGCGTCCACGTGGCGTGGCGTCCACAGGCGGTGCTGCCGGCGATCCTCGGTTATCCCAACCGCCTGCGCGCGATGCTCAAGGCGCTGGTCGACAACGCCGTCGAGGCGCTCAACACCAGGGGCTGGCGCGAGCGGGAACTCGTCATCACCAGCGGCGCGTCCGCGGACGCCGTGGAGGTCGCCGTGCGCGACAGCGGCCCCGGCCTGCCGGCCTCGGCGCGGCTCAAGGCGTTCGAGCCCTTCTTCACCACCAAGAAGGAGCACGGCCATCTCGGCACCGGCCTGCCGGCCGCGCAGCAGGT
Source organism: Rhodocyclaceae bacterium (assembly GCA_036391815.1). Lineage (GTDB taxonomy): Bacteria > Pseudomonadota > Gammaproteobacteria > Burkholderiales > Rhodocyclaceae > Nitricoxidireducens. The sequence goes on along the minus strand of DASVZD010000127.1, from coordinate 5,795 downwards.
CGCCCAGGACCATGGCGGCAGCATCGCGCTCGAGGCGGCGCCCGGCGGCGGCTGCCTCGCCCGCGTCGTGCTGCCCTTGAAGCGGTCATGAGCCTGGTTGCCCAACTCCAGCGCGCCGAACTCGGCTGCCTCTACCGCGTCAGCGAGATACTGTCGCGCTCGCTCGACTGGGGCCAGACGGTGCGCCAGGTGCTCGACGTGCTCGACGAGGAGACGGGGCTGGCGCACGGCATGGTGAGCGTGCTGGACCCCGCGAGCGGCGAGCTGGTGGTCAACGTGATCCAGGGCATCGAGGTCGACGCCGACGTGCGCTTCCAGCCGGGCGAGGGCATCCTCGGCGTGCTGCTGGAGGACAAGCGCTCGATCGCGCTGCCGGTGCTCGGCCGCGACCCGCGCTTCCTCAACCGCCTCGGCATCTACGACCGCAACCTGCCGTTCATCGCCGCGCCGATCAACGCCGGCGGCGCCTTCCGCGGCGTGCTCGCCGTGCAGCCCGACGAGCCCGACGACGGGCTGCTGTCCGAGCGCGCCCGCTTCGTCGAGATGGTGGCCAGCCTGATCGGACGCAGCGTCCGCCTGGCGCTCGACGTGGCGGAGGAGAAGAAGAGCCTGGCCGAGGAGCGCGACAGCCTGCGCCGCACCGTGCGCCACCAGTACGGCTTCGACAACATCGTCGGCCACTCGGCGGCGATGCGCCGGGTGTTCGACCAGATCCGCATGGTGGCGAAATGGAACACCACGGTGCTGATCCGCGGCGAGACCGGCACCGGCAAGGAACTGATCGCCAACGCCATCCACTACAACTCGCCGCGCGCCAGCGGCGCCTACGTGCGCGTCAACTGCGCCTCGCTGCCCGAGACGCTGCTCGAGTCCGAGCTGTTCGGCCACGAGAAGGGCGCCTTCACCGGCGCGGCCGGCGCGCGCAAGGGACGCTTCGAGCTGGCCGACGGCGGCACGCTGTTCCTCGACGAGATCGGCGAGATCTCGCCGGCCTTCCAGGCCAAGCTGCTGCGCGTGCTGCAGGAAGGCGAGTTCGAGCGCGTCGGCGGCAGCCGCAGCCTCAAGGTCGACGTGCGCGTCATCGCGGCGACCCACCGCGACCTCGAAGCGGCGGTCGACGCCGGCGACTTCCGCGAGGACCTCTACTACCGGCTCAACGTCATGCCGATCGCGCTGCCGGCGCTGCGCGAGCGCCCCGAGGACATCCCCGAACTGGCGCGCCACCTGGTCAGGCGCATCGCCGGGACGCAGGGGCGCGCCCTGACGATCGGCGAGGGCGCCTTGCGGCGGCTCATGCATTACGGCTGGCCGGGCAACGTGCGGGAACTGGAGAACTGCCTGGAGCGCGCGGCCGTCATGTCGCCGAGCGGCAGCATCGATGCCGACCTCATCCGCCTCGAGGGCGGCCGCCGGCGCGAGGCGCCGCCGGTTGCGCCGTCCGCTGCCACCGCCGCCGCTTCGGCGCCGGGCGCGGACCCCGCGGCGGCAGCCGCTGCCGTCGACCTTCACGATCCCTCGCTCGACGAGCGCAGCCGCGTCGTGGCCGCCCTCGAACAGGCCGGCTGGGTGCAGGCCAAGGCGGCGCGCCTGCTCGGCATGACGCCGCGCCAGATCGCCTACCGCATCCAGACGCTCAACATCGAGGTGCGCCAGTTCTAAGCGTGCATGCAGTCGGCGTACCTATGTCGCATTGTCTAATGCTTGCGTAATACCAGGCTTCCCCGATATATTGGCGCCTGAGCAGCCGATCGGCTGCGTGGCGCCGCCGACCCCTGACCCGGTCGGCGCGTGCGCCGACCCGGCTCCCGACCCCGGCCCGAACAAGAAGACGAACCTGGGTGGGAGTTTTGCATGGCCTCGCTCTTGTGGATGCAATGCGGCGGCTGCGGCGGCGACACGATGTCCTTTCTCGGCGCCGAGTCCCCCGATGTCGTGGAGCTGTTCGGCGACCTCGGGATCGACGTCCTCTTTCATCCGTCCTTGTCGACGTTGTCGGCGAAGCAGCAGGACGATCTCATCGACGACCTGATCCAGGGCGAACGCGCGCTCGACATCCTGGTGGTCGAGGGCGCGGTGGTGCGCGGCCCGGCCAGCACCGGCATGTTCGACGTGCGCCGCGGCCGTCCCAAGAAAGACCTGATCACGGCGCTGGCGGCGCGCGCGCAGTTCGTCGTCGCGGCCGGCACCTGCGCCTCGTTCGGCGGCATCGGCGCCGACGCCGAGGTCCAGGCGACCGGCCTGCAGTTCGTGAGAAGGCAGCCGGGCGGCCTGCTCGGCAGGGAATTCCGCTCCCAGGCGGGCCTGCCGGTGATCAACCTCGCCGGCTGTCCCTGCCATCCCGAGGTGCTGGCCGGCGCGCTCTCCGCGCTGATCGCCGGGCAGACGCTCGAGCTCGACGAGTTCCAGCGCCCGCTCGACTGGTACGGCCTCACGGTGCACCAGGGCTGCACGCGCAACGAGTATCACGAGTACCGCGTCGAGGAATGGGACTTCGCGCAGCGCGGCTGCCTGTTCTTCCACAAGGGCTGCCACGGCCCGCTGGCGGACGGTCCCTGCAACAAGCTGCTGTGGAACAGGCGTTCGTCGAAGACGCGCGCCGGCGTGCCCTGCTTCGGCTGCACCAGCCCGGACTTCCCGGTGCCGACGCCGTTCTTCGACACGCCCGCCATCGAAGGCATCCCGATCGACCTGCCCAAGGGCATCAGCCGGGCGCACTACATGGTCTACAAGGGCATGGCCGCGGCGGCGGCGCCCGAGCGGCTGAAGAAGCGCGCGACGCGGATCTGAGGCGGATACCATGGTCAAGCGCATCATCCGCGACATCCCGCTCAACCGCGTCGAAGGCGACCTCGAGATCCGCGTCGAGCTGGAGAACAACCGCATCGTCGACGCCTGGAGCTCGGGCACCATGTTCCGCGGCTTCGAGAACATCCTCAAGGGCCGCGGCGCGCTCGACGGCCTGGTCATCACGCCGCGCGTCTGCGGCATCTGCAGCACCACGCACCTGACGGCGGCGGCGCGCGCGCTCGACGCCATCGCCGGCGTGCGATTGCCTGCCAATGCCGTGCGCCTGCGCAACGTCGCGCTGATGGCGGAGAACGTGCAGAGCGACGTGCGCCAGGCGCTGCTGATGTTCATGCCCGACTTCGCCGCGACGGTCTATGCCGACCATCCGCTGCATGCGGAAGCGGCGGCGCGCTACGCGGCGCTGCGCGGCGCGCGCTGCATCGACGCCATCAGGCGCACCAAGGCGATGCTCGAGGTCGTCGCCATCCTCGGCGGGCAGTGGCCCCACAGCTCCTTCATGGTGCCGGGCGGGGTCACCTACGTGCCGTCGCAGGCCGAGCTCAACCAGTGCCGCCAGATCGTCCGGCGCTACCGCGAGTGGTACGAGCAGACGGTGCTCGGCTGCTCGCTGGAGCGCTGGCAGGCGGTGGCGAGCGCCGCCGACCTCGACCGCTGGCTGGCCGAGAACGACACGCAGCGCGACGGCGACGTCGGCTTCCTGCTGCGCTTCGCCGCCGGGGCGGGCCTGTTCTCGCTCGGCGGCGGACACGGCAACTTCGTCTCCTGCGGCTCGCTCGACATCCCCGCCGGCAGCGCCGTGCCGGGCATCGGCGGCCAGCTGGTGGCGGCCGGCTTCCTCGGCCGCGGCGGCAAGCCGCAGCCCTTCGACCAGGCGCGCATCGCCGAGCATGTGGCGGCTTCCTGGTATGCCGATTACGAGGGCGGCCGCCATCCGTCCGAGGGCGAGACCGAGCCGCTGGCCACGGGCGCGGACGGCCGCAAGTATTCGTGGGCCAAGGCGCCGCGCTATGCCGACCTGCCGGCGGAGACCGGGCCGCTGGCCGAGCGCCTGCTGGCCCGCGATCCGCTGATGCTCGACCTGCTGCGCCGCGACGGGCCCAACCTGGCGCTGCGGCAGCTGGCGCGCATGACGCGCCCGGCGACGCTGCTGCCGGCGATGGAGGCTTGGCTGGGCGAGATGATCGCTGGCCTCGACGAGCCGTTCTACGGGCCGCCCGCCGAACTGCGCGCCGGCCGGGGCTTCGGCCTGGTGCAGGCGGCGCGCGGCATCCTCGGCCACTGGGTCGAGCTGGAGGACGGCAAGATCGCGCGCTACCAGATCATCACGCCGACGGCGTGGAACGGCTCGCCGCGCGACGGCGCGGGGGTGCGCGGTCCCTGGGAGGAAGCGCTGATCGGCACGCCGATCGCCGACATCGACAATCCCGTCGAGGCCGGGCACGTCGTGCGCTCCTTCGATCCCTGCCTGGTGTGCACCGTGCATGTCGTCGGCGCCGGGCGCACGCCGCTGCGGTGCTGAGCGCATGGACGATCTGGCCGTCATCTGCATCGGCAACCGCTACGCGGCGCAGGATCGGCTCGGCTGCGCCGTCTACGAGCAGTTGAGCGGCGGGGCGCTGGCGATGGAGGCGGCCGCCGCCGGCATCGCGGTCATCGACGGCGGCCTGTGCGGACTGAACCTGCTGCGCGAGATCGAGGGCCGCCGCCGCGTGGTGTTCGTCGATGCCGTGGCGGGCTTCGCGCCGGCCGGCGAAATCGTGGTGCTCGATCGCCAGCAGGCGGCCGCCTGCGCCGGCGCCTTCGGCCATGCGGCCGGGCTGCCCTACCTGCTCGACGTGCTGCCGCAGGTGTGCGACGGTCCGCTGCCCGAGATCGCCCTGGTCGGGGCGGCCGGGGATCTCGACGAAGCCGCGCTGCAGTCGCTGGCGCGCCGCAGCCTGGAGATGGCGCGCGATGGAACGCGCTGACGCCTCGCCGGGCTCGACCAGCCGCTATCTGGCCCGCCTGCTGGCGGAGAACCAGATGCTGCGCGAGGAGATCCGCGTCTCGCGCGAGGCGGCCGACATCACGGTCAAGCTGGTGGTCGAGCAGTTCGAGAAGACCGAGGCCATCATGCGGCGGCTCGAACTGGCCGGCGAGCACCTCAACGAGAAGAACGCCGAGCTGGAAAGCGCCAACGCGCGCCTCCAGCAGCTCGACAAGCTGAAATCCGATTTCCTGTCGTCGGTGTCGCACGAACTGCGCACGCCGCTCACCTCCATCCGCGGCTTCGCCAGCCTGATCGACCGCGAGTTCGGCCGCAGCTTCGCCGCGGCGGCCGATGCGGACCCGGCGCTGAGGAAGAAGGCCGGGCGCATCCAGGAGAACCTCGCGATCATCCTCAAGGAGTCCGAGCGGCTGACGCGCCTGATCAACGACGTGCTCGACCTGGCGAAGATCGAGTCGGGTCGCACCGAATGGCGCGACACCCTGCTGCCGATCGACGCCTTCGTGCGCGACGCCGCCAACGCGGCGCAGGGCATGTTCGCCGGCAAGCCGGCGGTGGCGCTCAGGCTGGACATCGCGGACAACCTGCCGGCGTTCTTCGGCGACCAGGACCGCATGCAGCAGGTGCTGGTCAACCTGCTCAACAACGCGGTGAAGTTCACCGACGCAGGCAGCGTGACGGTGAAGGCCTGGCTGACGCCGGAACGGCGCATCCGCATCGACGTCGTCGACAGCGGCATCGGCTTCCCGCCCGAGGAAGCCGAGTCGATCTTCGACAAGTTCCAGCAGGCCAAGCAGGGCGACACGCTGGCCGACCGGCCCAAGGGCACGGGCCTCGGGCTGGCCATCTGCCGCGAGATCGTCGGCCGCCATGGCGGCCGCATCTGGGCGACGTCGCAGCCGGGCGCGGGCAGCACCTTCTCGCTCGAGCTGCCGCCGGCGCCGGACGATGCGGCCGCCGCGCCGGAAGCCGCCGGCCGGGCGACCGAGGACGCCGCCCA
>DASVZD010000126.1:0-4943 GCA_036391815.1 Rhodocyclaceae bacterium | reverse complement strand
GCGGGTGTCTCATGCGCGTCGTGCGCAACACCTGACCAATTACTGTCGGGACAGTTGCCGCCCCGATTCCAGCCTGTTTGTCCCGCCGAAAGCCAAGAAGTCAGTAAAGGGAACCAAGGCTCGCAAGGCGTCGACTAGAGCCCAACCCAGACCCACAGTCCATTAGAGCGTCCAGGGCCGACTCTAGGAACACGGGTGACAGCACCATCGTCCATCCACCGGTAGAGCTGATGCTGCAACCGCAAGGTAATCAGCTTCCTATCGTCGGCTGTTGCGGTGGGCAGCCCCAACCGCTCGCCGAGTTGGAGACGGATTTCCGTAGTGCTAATGGGTGTCCCTGCGGACTCGATCATGATCCTCGCTAATTCGGCCGTGAACCGACCACGCTCTAGTGGGAGTTTGGTCCGCTTTTTGATGACCGCCCGAATCACCTCGGGATCGACTTCTGAATTGAGGCTGGTGATCTGCTGGTCGATTCGACTCAGCTTTGCCTGGATACTGCCAATACCGCGTTGGTCGATTGCTCGCCGTTTCCTCTTCAACTCACCGGCTGTATAGGCGCGCTCCTTAACGAGCTTATTCAGTTTTCGGGTATTCCTGGGCGGCATGCCCTGAATTGGACCGCAACACGCACATGTGCGCAACTACATCCCAGTCCACATCCAGATGCCTTCCTTGTTATCGCTGGTGTCGTGGAGCCGCTGGATAGCGCCCTGGTCTGAAATCACACGCAGCCTCTTCACCACTCGGCGCCGCGTTTCATCCTTGTCCTTCGGTGTTGTATAGGGGAATCCGAAGGTCTCGATCATGTGAGCGATGATCTCGCTTGTCTTGAGTGGCCGGTCAGCCTCCCGGAGAAGATTGACCATCGCCAGCGTGAATTTGCCGTGGCTGAAGCCCCCGGTACGTGGCGTATAGACTACGGCCCGGATTTCCTCCGGGTCGAGTTCCGCCTTCTTGATTTGTGCGTCCAGCTCGGCAATGCGAGCGACGATTTTCTCTAGTTCCGCCTCGGCTTCTGCCAATACCTGCCGTCCGTGTTGGACGCGGTGCTCGGCTTGCGACCGAGCACCGGAGACGTAGGCGCGTTCTCGAACCAGAATCGCCAGCTTGTTGCTGATGCCTCGGGCCATGCGCTGATTTCAGCGCATTTTTGACCCTACGTCCTGTGCATCTGAGACAAGATAGCGTTGCCCCCCGAGGATGCGCACTTCGCGCTGCGGGAACGGTATCTCGATGCCGGCCGCGCGGAAAGCCTTCCAGATCGCCAGGTTGATGTCGGAGCGCACCGCACCGACCCCCACCGCGGGATCGCCGATCCAGAAGCCGAGTTCGAGGTCGATCGCCGATTCGCCGAAGGACGTGATCAAGGCGACCGGGGGCGGATCGCGCAGCACGCGCGACTGGGCCTGCGCAACCTCGACCAGGATGGCCAGCGCGCGCTCGAGGTCGGCCGCGTAGCCGACCGACACCGGCAGCGCGACGCGCACCTTGGGATCGGTATAGGACTCGTTCTGCACCACGCTGCCGACCAGCACCTCGTTCGGCACGATCGACTCGACGCCGTTGAACGCGCGCAGCACGGTATAGCGGGTGGTGATCTTCGTCACCTGGCCCTTGTGGCCGTCGACCGAGATGACGTCGCCGATGCGCAGCGAGCGGTCGAGCAGGATGATGAAGCCGGACACGTAGTTGGCGGCGATCTTCTGCAGGCCGAAGCCGAGGCCGACGCCCAGCGCGCCGCCGAACACGGACAGCATGGTGAGGTCGATGCCCACCGCCGGCAGGCCGATCAGCACGGCCAGCACGATCAGCAGCGCCTTCGATATGCGCGCCAGCACGATGCGCAGGTTGTCGTCGAGGCCCTGCGCCGCCAGCAGCCGCGCCTCGACGATGCCGCTGATCCACAGCGCCGCGAGCAGCGTGGTCAGCACGGCGCCGATGCCCTGCAGGATGATCCAGAGGTTCAGCTTCTGGTGGCCGGCGGAGAAGCTCACGCTCTCCAGCGCGTCGATCAGCGGCGGCAGCAGCCCCGTGATGTAGAGCGCCACCACCAGCCAGGCGAGCAGCGCGAAGCTGCGCTCGAACGAGCCGAGCCAGCCGGCGCGGCCGAAGCTGTGCCGCAGCACGAAGAACACGGTGCGGATGACGGCGAACGACACCAGCAGCGGGATCGCCACCGACAACAGGTTCACATGCTCCCACCGCGCCAGGACGGCGCGGGCGATCACCACCGCCAGCAGCGACACCAGCGGGAAGGTCAGTCGGCGCAGGCCGCGCTGCCCCAGCGCCTTGAATCCCTCGCTGCCGGCGGCCGCCGCGCCGCCGCCGCGCACCAGGCGGCCGGCCAGCCAGCCGAGCGCCAGGCATGCCGCCAGCGCCGCCACCTGCCACAGCAGGTCCGGCCGCTGCAGGTCGCGCCAGAGGTCGAGCAGCAGGCTGCCGAATTCGCTGGAATCCATCGTCATTTCGCATAGGCGACGGCATCTTCGCGATGCCGCCGCCAGTTCTTGAGATACGCGCGCGCCAGCGGCGCATTGCCGCGCATGATCAGCAGGTTCTCGGCATTGCGCGCCTGCGCCGAGAAGGTGAAATTGTAGCTGCCGGTCACGACGACGGGATCGGCGGACTCGGCGTCGATCAGCATCACCTTGTTGTGCGCGCTGGCGTAGCGCACCTCATACCAGATGGGAATGCCGCCGTCGTGCAGCGTGCGCAGCAGGCTGTGCTCGTTCTTCGTCGCCTGCTCGCGGTCGGCCAGCATCTCGACGGCGACGCCGCGGCGCTTGGCTTCCTGCAGCGCCCAGGCGATGTTGCGGCTGGAAAAGGTGTAGGCCTGTACGTGGATGGTGCGCCGCGCCTGGCCGATGGTCTTCAGCAGCGCGCCCTCGGCGTCGTCCCAGGGCGTGAAATAAACCTCCAGCGTGCCCTGCGCCGGCATGGCTTCCGCCCATGCGCCGGGCGCCAGCAGGCAGGCGAGCAGCAGGAGGGCCGCGCGGATCACTTGTTCCGTTCGAGCACCGCGGCGAAGAAGCCGTCGGTGCCATGGCGGTGCGGCAGCAGGCGCATGTCGTCGCCGCCGCAGTCGATCTCGATGCCCTGCTGGCGCAGCACCCCGGCTGCGGGCACCCGGTGGAAGTCGGCATGCGCGGCGAGGAAGGCGTCGACCACGTCCTCGTTCTCCTCGCGCAGTACGCTGCAGGTGGCGTAGACCAGGCGGCCGCCCGGCTTCAGCAGGCGCGACGCCCCGGCCAGGATGTCCGATTGCTTGCGCGTCAGCTCGGCCACGCTCTCGGGCGTTTGGCGCCACTTGAGGTCGGGATTGCGCCGCAGCGTGCCGAGCCCCGAGCACGGGGCATCGACCAGCACGCGGTCAATCTTGCCGGCCAGCCTTTTCACGCGCTGGTCGCCTTCGCCCGAGATGCAGGCGGGATGCACGTTGGACAGGCCCGAGCGCGCCACGCGCGGCTTGAGCTTCGCCAGCCGCTTATCGGAGACGTCGAAGGCGTAGAGGCGCCCGGTCGAGCGCATCAGCGCGCCGAGCAGCAGCGTCTTGCCGCCGGCACCGGCGCAGAAATCCACCACCATCTCGCCGCGCTTGGGCGCCAGCAGGTAGCCGAGCAGTTGCGAGCCCTCGTCCTGTACCTCGATGCTGCCCTCGAGGTACAGCGGATGGCGCGCCAGCGCCGGCTTGGTCGCCAGCCGGATGCCCTGCGGCGCATAGCGGCACGGCTCGGCGGCCATGCCCTCGGCGGCGAAGCGCGCCAGCACGTCCTCGCGCCTGGCCTTGAATTCGTTGACCCGCAGGTCGAGCGGCGCCGGGCGGTTGAGCGCGCGTGCCAGCTGCAGCACTTCGTCCTCGCCCAGCCGGGCCACCAGCCGCTCCGCCAGCCAGTCGGGAAGATCGGCCTGCTCGGCCAGGCTCAGCACCGGTTCCGGCTTCGCCTTGAGCGCGGCGGCCCAGGCCATTTCGCGCGCATCCAGCACGCCTTCCAGCTGGCGCAGGTTCACGCCCTGCAGGCGCAGCAGCGCCGCCAGGGCCAGCTGCCCCGGGTTGGCGCCCTCGCCGGCCAGGCGCGTCAGCCAGCGGCGCCGGCGCAGCACGGCGTAGGCGGTCTCGGCGATGAAGGCGCGCTCGCGGCTGCCCGTCTTCTGCGCGCGGAAGTAGTTGGAAAGCGTCGCATCCGCGGGCTGGGCGAACTTCAGCATCTCCGCCGTCATCACGGCGGCGCCCTCGATCATCTTGCTGGTGATACGTGTCATTGGTTCTTTTCCGGCGAGTCGGCGGTTTGCTCGAACGCATCGCCCTTGCGATCGACATAGCGGATTCTAACCGGCAGACCGCCCAGGGCCGGCGCCAGCCAGACTTCCGTGGTATCGCCGTCCGAACGGGTGCGCAGATGCAGGGTCGCCAAGCTGCCGGACGGCAATTCGAGCTGCTCCTCGCCGATCCACTCGAAGGTCCAGCGGCCGACCCGGCTGCCCGTCGCCACCGCGATGTCGACGTCCTGCCGGGGCACTAGCCAGGCCAGCTGGTAGAAGACCGATGTCATGTCCTGGGCGCCGTCGGCGAGCCGGCCCGGCGCCCGGCCGCCGGAGAAGCCGATCTGCCCGGCCGCCCAGTCGAAGGTCGCCACCTCCGCGTCCCGGCCTTCGCGCTGGTCGCGGAACGTCTGCGGCCGCAATCCCGCCGGCGTCACCTCCCCTTCGCTGACCTGGGTGCGCTTGCTGCCGCGCAGGCGCGCCAGTCCGCGGGGCTCGGCCACCGAGCGGATCACGTAATGTCCGCCGTCCATCTGCCATTCCTGGACGGTTTCGCCGATGACGAAGCCGCCGTTGCCGTAGGTCACGACATAGCGCAGGCGGCCATGGGACGGCCACGGCGGCGCCGGCGGGGCCGGCGGCGGTGCCGGTTCGGCCGGCGGCGCGGGCGCGGCAGCCGG
>DASVZD010000125.1:0-5254 GCA_036391815.1 Rhodocyclaceae bacterium | reverse complement strand
GTCCACCGCTTCAACAAGGCGCAGCAGGACGCCTTCCTGCCCTACGTCGAGCGGGGCGTGGTCACCTTCGTCGGCGCGACCACCGAGAACCCATCGTTCGAGGTGAACTCCGCGCTGCTGTCGCGCGCCGCCGTCTACGTGCTCAAGAGCCTCAGCGAAGACGAGCTCAGGCAGCTCTTCGAGCGGGCGCGGGAAAGCGCCTTTGCCGACGTCGCGTTCGACGACGACGCGCGCGACCGCCTGGTGGGCTACGCCGACGGCGATGCCCGCAAGCTGCTGAACGTGCTGGAGACGATCAAGACGGCCGCCACGACCGCCGGCACCAGCAAGGTCGACGCCGCCTTCCTCGAAGCGGCGCTCGCCTCCGACCTGCGCCGCTTCGACAAGGGCGGCGATGCCTTCTACGACCAGATCTCCGCGCTGCACAAGTCGGTGCGCGGCTCCAATCCCGACGCCGCGCTCTACTGGTTCGTGCGCATGCTCGACGGCGGCGCCGATCCGCTCTACCTGGGCCGCCGCGTGGTGCGCATGGCCTCCGAGGACGTCGGCCTGGCCGACCCGCGCGCGCTCGACATCGCGCTGACCGCGTGCGCCACCTACGAGCGCCTGGGCAGCCCCGAGGGCGAACTGGCGCTGGCCAATGCCGTGCTCTACATGGCGGTGGCGCCGAAGTCGAACGCCGGCTACGTCGCCTATAATGCCGCCCGCGCCTTCGTCGCCAAGGACAAGAGCCGGCCGGTGCCCGAGCATCTGCGCAACGCGCCGACCAGGCTGATGAAGGAACTGGGCTACGGGCGCGAGTACCGCTACGCGCACGACGAGCCCGAAGCCTATGCCGCCGGCGAGAGCTACCTCCCCGACGGCATGCCGCGCGTCGAATGGTATGTGCCGACGCCGCGCGGACTGGAACAGAAGATCGCCGACAAGCTCGCGCACCTGCGCGAGCTCGACCGCAAAGCCAAAGCCAAGTAAAGGTTCATCATGCTGGACATCCAACTTCTCCGCGCCAATCCCGCCCAGGTCGCCGAACGCCTCGCCACGCGCGGCACCAGCTTCGACGCCGCCTCGTTCGAAATCCTCGAGGCCGAGCGCAAGACGCTGCAGACGCGCACCCAGGACCTGCAGGCCAAGCGCAACAGCCTGTCCAAGCAGGTGGGCATGCTGAAGGGCAAGGGCGAGGACGCCTCCGCGGTGCTCGCCGAAGTCGCGGGCATCGGCGACGAACTCAAGGTCAACGAGGAGAAGCTGGCGCTGCTGCAGGAACGCTACAACGCCTTCATCGCGGTGATTCCTAACCTGCCGCACGAGAGCGTGCCGGTCGGCCGCGACGAGACCGGCAACGTCGAGGTGCTGCGCTGGGGCACGCCGCGCAGCTTCGACTTCGCCGTCAAGGACCATGTGGAGCTGGGCGAATCCCTCGGCGGGCTGGACTTCGAGACCGCGGTGAAGATTTCCGGCAGCCGCTTCTCGCTGATGAAGGGCGGCATTGCGCGCCTGCATCGCGCGCTCGCGCAGTTCATGCTCGACACGCATACCGCCGAGCACGGCTACACCGAGGTCTACGTGCCCTACCTGGTCAATCCGGACAGCATGTTCGGCACCGGCCAGCTGCCGAAGTTCGAGGAGGACCTGTTCCGCGTGCCGCGCGCCGACGGCTCCCATCTCTACCTGATCCCGACGGCGGAAGTGCCGGTGACGAACATGGTGCGCAACGAGATCGTCGACCTCGCCAAGCTGCCGCTCAAGTTCGTCTGCCATACGCCGTGCTTCCGTTCGGAGGCCGGCTCCTACGGCAAGGACACGCGCGGCATGATCCGCCAGCACCAGTTCGACAAGGTCGAGCTGGTGCAGGTAGTGCATCCGGAGAAGTCGTGGGAGGCGCTCGAACAGCTGACCGGCCACGCCGAGGCGATCCTCAGGAAACTCGAATTGCCCTATCGCAAGGTGGCGCTATGCACGGGCGACATGGGCTTCTCCGCCGCCAAGACCTACGACCTCGAGGTCTGGCTGCCGGCACAGAACACCTACCGCGAGATTTCCTCGTGCTCGAACTTCGAGGCCTTCCAGGCGCGCCGCATGCAGGCGCGCTTCCGCAACGACAAGAACAAGCCCGAACTCGCGCATACGCTGAACGGCTCCGGTCTCGCCGTCGGCCGCACCCTGGTGGCCATCCTCGAGAATTACCAGAATGCCGACGGCACGATCAGCTTGCCCGATGCCTTGCGGCCCTGGCTGGGCGGGCTCGACAAGCTCACGCCGGCGGGCTGAGCCGGCAGCGCCGGCTGCTTCTCGAACCGGCTCAGCACGTTGTAGAAGCTGCGGATGTTCTCCACCATGATCACCGCCTCGCCGCCGCGCCCGCGCCCGCTCTTCAGGCGCTGGTAGTACTGCGGCCGCGCGATCAGCGGCAGCACCTTCTTCATGTCGTACCAGGAATCGGGGTCCTTGTTCAGCCCCTTGGCGATGGCGCGGGCGCCGTTGAGGTGGCCCATGCCGAGGTTGTAGGCCGCGAGCGCCAGCCAGGTGCGGTCCGGCTCCTTGGCGTCGTCCGGGATGGCGTCGATGATTTCCTCCAGGTAGCGCGCCCCGGCAACGATGCTCTCGCTGGCATCCAGCCGGTTGGAAACCCCGAGGTGGTCGGCGGTGTCTTCCGTCAGCATCATCATGCCGCGCACGCCGGTGGGAGAGGTGGCCAGCGGATCCCAGGTCGATTCCTGGTAGGCCAGCGCCGCCAGCAGGCGCCAATCGATGCCGGTGAGCCGCTGCGCTTGCTGGAAGTCGCGCCGGAAATGCGGCAGCCGCGTCTGCATGGCCGTGAGGAACTGGGCCATGTTCTCCTGGTTGAGGCGCTTGATGTGGCCGTAATAGCGGTCGCGGATGCGGGCGAAGGTCCCGTCGGCCCGGATGCGGGCGATATAGGCGTCGGCCTGCCGCCTGAGTTCCTCGTCCTCCTTGGGGAAGGCCCAGGCGTAATCGATGGTGCCGGGAAGCTGCTGGGCAACCTCGATGTCCGGGTAGAAATTGACCGCCACGTCGAAATGCGCGGTGTCCGTCGCCACCAGGTCGGCCTTGCCGTCGCTCAGGCGCGCCAGCAGGTCGACGTCGTTGGCCTCGTCGGCCTCGACCACCTTGACCGGGGGGCGCAGCGAGCGCAAGACCGCGTCCAGCGGGGACTCGCGCGCGACCTGGATTTCGCGGCCGGCAAGATCGGCCAGTTCGTCCGGTCCGATCGCATCGGCCTGCTGGACGATCAGCTGGCGGGCGACGTGCAGGGGCTGGGTGAAGCCGAGTTCCCCGCCGCCGCCGTCGACCGGCACGGCCGCCGCGAAATGCACCTTGTGATCCCGCACGAGTTCCAGCATTTCGCGCGTGCCGCGCACCGGCACGAGCTTGAGCTTGACCTTGAGCTCGTCGGCGAAGCCCTGCAGCAGGTCGTGTTCGAAGCCGCTGGCCGGGTCGTCGCCGGAAGCGGGCTGGTAGAAGACGGGATCGCCCCGGATCGCCACGCTCAGCTCGCCGCTGGTTTGCGGCGCTTCGAGCCGCGTGCAGGCCGCGGAAAGCAAGGCGAACGCGCAAGACAGGCAGAAGAGCCAACGCATGGAAGCTGATTCTCCGCGGCCGGGGGCCGCTATTCTGCCATGGCTGGCATGCGCCCGCGCTTCCATGTAGAATCCGCCCTCCCGGAGAGGTGGCAGAGTGGTCGAATGTACCTGACTCGAAATCAGGCGTAGGTGCAAGCCTACCGTGGGTTCGAATCCCACCCTCTCCGCCAGATCAAGACCCAAGCCCCGCCACGCGGGGCTTTTTCGTTTCCGGCGCCCACGACAAAAGACCCACCGGCGTACGGAGGGCGCCGGTGGGTCTCGTTGCCAGCAGCCAGCCAGGAGGTAAATCCAGGACAGCGGGCTGCATTGCTTAGAACCCGGGCCCGGGACGATGGTTCCAGATGCGCCGTCCCGGCGGGCCGCTTCAGCGCCGTTTGGCGCGTGGCGAGCCGATGGCGGCCCTGGGGGCGGCGCGGGTATCGGGCTGCCACGCGGGGATCAGGTGCTTCTTGCCGTTGCCGATCAGGTCGGCGCGGCCCATGCGGCGCAGCGCTTCGCGCAGCAGCGGCCAGTTCTCGGCGTCGTGGTAGCGCAGGAAGGCCTTGTGCAGCTTGCGGGTTCGCGCGCCGCGCACCACGGCGACGCTTTCGCTGTCGGCGTCGACGCGCCGCAACGGATCCTTCTCCGCGTGGTACATGGTGGTCGCCAGCGCCAGCGGGGTGGGCAGGAAGGTCTGCACCTGGTCGAGGCGGAAGCCGTTGCGCTTGAGCCACAGCGCGAGCTCGAGCATGTCTTCGTCGGTGGTGCCCGGATGCGCGGCGATGAAGTAGGGGATCAGGTACTGCTCCTTGCCGGCCGCCTGGGAAGCCGCGTCGAACATGCGCTTGAACTTGTCGTACGCGGCCATGCCCGGCTTCATCATCTTCGACAGCGGGCCGGGCTCGGTGTGCTCGGGCGCGATCTTCAGGTAGCCGCCGACATGGTGGCTGGCCAGTTCCCTGATGTACTCGGGAGAGCGCACGGCGAGGTCGTAGCGCAGGCCGGAGCCGATCAGCACCTTCTTGATGCCGGGCAGGGCGCGCGCCTTGCGGTAGAGCGAAATCAGGGGCGCATGATCGGTCGACATGCGCGGGCAGACGTCGGGATAGACGCACGACAGGCGCCGGCATGCCGCCTCGACCGCCTTGTCCTTGCACGCCATGCGATACATGTTGGCGGTCGGTCCGCCGAGGTCGGAGATGATGCCGGTGAAGCCCTCGGTCTTGTCGCGGATCTCTTCGATCTCGTGGAGGATCGAGGCCTCCGAGCGGCTCTGGATGATGCGCCCCTCGTGCTCGGTGATCGAGCAGAAGGTGCAGCCGCCGAAGCAGCCGCGCATGATGCTGATCGAGTGGCGGATCATCTCCCAGGCCGGAATGCGCGCGCCGGCGTAGGCCGGATGCGGCGCGCGCGCGTAGGGCAGGCCGTAGATGTGGTCCATCTCGGCGGTCGTCAGCGGAAGCGGCGGCGGGTTGAGCCAGACGTCGCGATCGCCGTGGGCCTGCGCGAGGCAGCGCGCGTTGCCGGGATTCGATTCGAGATGAAAGGCGCGCGAGGTCTCGGCGTAGACTAGGGCGTCGGCGACCACCGCCTCGTAGGCGGGCAGGCGGAGGTAGCTGCGTTCGCGGGCGGCGTCCTGTCGTGTCGCGGTGGCATCCTGCCAGTCGGCG
>DASVZD010000124.1:0-2159 GCA_036391815.1 Rhodocyclaceae bacterium | reverse complement strand
GAGGAAAAGCGCCAGGCGATCGTCGACTCGCGTTCGATCCGCACCAGCGCGCTGGCGCAGAAGGTGACGCTGTTCACTACCATCGAAGGCGGCCGCGCCGCCTGCGAGGGCATGCGCCACCAGGGCCTCGAGACCTACTCGCTGCAGAACCTCCACAAAGAGTTGTCCGCATGAGCAAGGTGCCCATCACGCTGCGCGGCGCCGAGATGCTCCGCGAGGAACTGAAGCGCCTCAAGACCGTGGAGCGGCCCAACGTCGTGGCTGCGATCGCCGAGGCGCGCTCCCACGGCGACCTTTCCGAGAACGCCGAGTACGACGCCGCCAAGGAGCGCCAGGGCTTCATCGAGGGCCGCATCGCCGAAGTGGAAGGCAAGCTGGCCAACGCCCAGATCATCGATCCGGCCGCGCTGGATGCCGACGGTCGCGTGGTGTTCGGTGCGACCGTCGAGATGGAAGACATCGACGGCGGCCAGACGGTGACCTACCAGATCGTCGGCGACGACGAAGCCGACCTCAAGCATGGCAAGATCTCGCTGAATTCGCCGGTCGCCCGTGCGCTGATCGGCAAGTATGCCGGCGACGTCGCCGAGGTGCAGGCGCCCGGCGGCAAGCGCGAATACGAGATCCTGGACGTTAAGTACGAGTAGTCCGGCGGCGCGGACGTTCGGCCGCGGCTGCGGCTTGCTTCTTGGTGAGCGGCTTGCGAGGGCGCTTGTGGGCAGCGGCCGCGCTCTCTTCTTCGGCCTTCTCGCGCCACAGGACGAGGATGTTGCCGATATGCTGGACTGGCGCGCAGTCGATCTTCTCGCAAATCTCGGTTAGCAGCGCCTCGCGGTCTTCCCGCTCGATGCCCTGCAGCTTCACCTTGATCAAGGCGTGGGATTTCAGGCTGCGGTCGATTTCCTTCAGCACCGATTCGCTCAGGCCCTTGCCGGCGATGGTGACCAGGGGATGCAGATGGTGGGCGGCGGCGCGCAGGGCGCGGCGCTGTTCGGGAGTCAATTGGATCATGGGGGTTATTGTAGCGCGATGACGATCAAGTCCCGTCGCCACAAGAAGAGCAAGGCGTGGATGAACGAGCACGTCAACGATCCTTACGTCCAGCGGGCGCAAAAGGAAGGCTGGCGTTCGCGCGCCGTCTTCAAGCTGATGGAGATCGACGAGAAGGACAAGCTGCTCAAGCCGGGCATGACGGTGGTCGACCTCGGCGCCGCGCCCGGCAGCTGGTGCCAGTACGCAGCCAAGCGCATCCAGCCGGGCGGGCGGCTGATCGCGCTCGACCTGCTCGAGATGACCCCGATGCACGGAGTGGAATTCATCCAGGGCGATTTCCGCGAGGACGAGGTGCTGCATCGGCTGGAAGCCGCGCTCGAAGGCCGCCCGGTCGACCTTGTTTTGTCGGACATGGCCCCCAATATGTCCGGTATCGCCGCCTCGGACCAGGCGCGGGTCATGCATCTGGCTGAGTTAACGCTGGAATTTTGTCGAGATTGCCTGAAACCCGGAGGCGATCTTCTGGTCAAGGTATTTCAGGGTTCCGACTTCACGGCGCTGCACAAGGCGGTGAAGTCGGCGTTTGAGACGGTCGCGGTGAGGAAGCCCGCGGCGTCCCGCGACCGCAGTGCCGAGACCTATCTGCTGGCCCGGCGCAAGGCCGCGGGCGCTTGCTTGGCTGCCGAAAGTGACTAGAATGGCCCATTCAAGGGTGGGCAAACTGCGAGGTAGGATTTGAACAATCTTTTCAAGAATTTTGCCGTTTGGCTGGTGATCGGCGTCGTCCTCATGACGGTGTTCAACCAGTTCAATGCCAGGCAGACGGCCCAGTCCACGATGGACTATTCCCAGTTTCTCGAGGAAGTGAAACAGGGACACATCTCCAAGGTCGTGATCCAGGGGCGCACGCTGGAGGCGACCACGCAGGAGGGCAAGAAGATCACCTCCTATGCGCCGCCGGACCTCTGGATGGTGTCCGACCTGCTGAAGAACAACGTCAAGGTCGTCGCCAAGCCCGAGGAAGAGCAGTCCTTCCTGATGAACATCTTCGTGTCGTGGTTCCCGATGCTGCTGCTGATCGGCGTCTGGGTGTTCTTCATGCGCCAGATGCAGGGCGGCGGCAAGGGCGGCGCGTTCTCGTTCGGCAAGAGCAAGGCGCGCATGCT
>DASVZD010000123.1:0-2979 GCA_036391815.1 Rhodocyclaceae bacterium | reverse complement strand
GATCTTTTTCATACGAGGGTTCTCCGAGTGGACGAGCCCATCGTAGCGGCGTGAAATTAATCCACGCTTAAAGCCTCACAGGCTCCTGATCTTGTCCACCAGCGCGGTGGTGGAACGCTCGTGGATGAAGGGAATGGAGTGCACCTGGCCGCCCCAGCCGATCACCTCGGCATAGCCGACGATCTTCTCCACCGGCCAGTCGCCGCCCTTGACCAGCACGTCGGGCCGCGATTCGAGGATGCGCTGGAGCGGCGTGTCCTCGTCGAACCAGGTGACCAGCGCGGTGCACTCCAGCGCGGCGAGTACGGCCATGCGATCGGCCAGTCGATTGATGGGACGCTCGCCGCCCTTGCCGAGCCGCTTGACGGAGGCATCGGTGTTGGCGGCGACGACCAGGCTGGCGCCGAGTGCGCGCGCCTGGGCGAGGTAGGTGACGTGCCCGCGGTGCAGGATGTCGAAGCAGCCGTTGGTGAATACCAGGGGCCGCGGCAGCGCGGCGACCCGCGCACGCAGCTCGGCGGGCTCGCAGAGCTTGGCTTCGAACGGCGGGGCAGGGTAGTGCATGCGGCGCGCTACTGCTGCTTCCTGGCGTCCGGTTTCTCCGGCTGGGCGGCGGCGCGGCTGTCCAGCTGCCGGGCCGCATCGTCGGAAATGATCTCGAAGACGCGCACCACCTTCTGCACGCCGCCCGTGGTGCGCGCGATCTCGACGGCGTCGTTGGCTTCGCGCTGGGTGACGAGGCCGAGCAGGTACACCGTGCCGCCCTCGGTCACCACCTTGACGTGGTTGGCGGCGAACTTGTTGGCATCGATGAAGCGCGCCTTGACCTTCGAGGTGATGTAGCTGTCGTTGCTGCGTGCGCCGAAGGAGCTGACGCCGGCGACCAGCAGCTCGTTGGTGATCGCCTTGACGTTCGGGACCTCGCTGACGATCTTCTCGACGTCGGCGCGCACGGCGTCGCTCGGCACCTCGCCGGTCATCAGCACGGCGCGGTTGAAGCTGGTCAGGTTGACGTGCACCTTGTCGCCGTACTTCTCGCTGATGCGGTTGGCGCCGCGCGTTTCGATGGCCTCGTCGGCGATGTAGGTCTCGGTGGGGCGGCGGTCGGCGAAGACCAGCGCGCCGGCGCCGGCGCCGACGGCGGCCACCGGCACGCAGCCGGTCAATGCCGGCGCGACGGAGGTGCAGGCGGCGGCGAGCAGCAGGATCCTTCCGATACGGGCAATGTTCATCACTTGTCTCCCAGCAGCAGGGTGTCGATACCGTCGCAGAGGCAGTGCAGCGTCAGGAGGTGGACTTCCTGGATGCGCGCCGTCCGGTTGGCGGGTACGCAAAGGTGGATGTCGGTCGGCGCCAGGCAGGCGGTCATCCTGCCGCCGCCGTTGCCGGTGAGGGCGACGACGCGGACGCCGCGCGCATGCGCGACCTCGACGGCCTCCAGCACGTTGCGCGAGTTGCCCGAGGTGGAGATCGCCAGCAGCACGTCGCCGCGGCGCCCGAGCGCCTTGACCTGCTTGGCGAAGACGTCCTCGAAGCGGTAGTCGTTGCCGATCGAGGTCAGGGTGGAGGTGTCGGTCGTCAGCGCGATCGCGGCGAGCGGCTCGCGCTCGCGCTCGAAGCGGTTGATCAGTTCGGCCGCGAAATGCTGCGAGTCGGCGGCGGAACCGCCGTTGCCGCAGGCCATGATCTTGCCGCCCGCCTTCAGGCAGTCGACCATGACATGGACGGCGGTGGCGATATGACCCGCCATCGCGGCGGCGGCGGCCTGCTTGGTCTCGATGCTCGAGGCGAACTGGTCGCGGATGCGGTCTTCGATGCTCATGGGTATTCCCTGCTCCCGGAGGCTATGCGGGCAATTATGCGACTTTAGACGCCGCCGTCCGCGGCCGAAGACCTGAATTGGCCGGCTAAATGACGACAAATACTTCGATCAGCAGGCGCCGCCAGGGGTTCCGATCCGCCGTCAGCCGCGCGATGCGGGCCGCCACGCGCGTGCCGCGGTCCATCTCGGCGGCGACGCTGCGGTTCTCCGCCCGCGGCAGGTAGCCCAGCTTGGTGCCGTGCCATTCGACGCGCACGGCATTGGCGTCGTGAGGGTTGTCGGGCTCGCGCACCAGTTCGAGCCGGTCGCCGACGCGCATCTCGCGCCACAGCGATTCGCCCTCGTAGTACTGGAAGCCGGCCAGCGGGGAGCTCTGCACCAGGATGCGGACGGACTCGGCCCGGGCGGCCGCCGCCACGAGGGCGAGCAGCAGCAGCCTACGCCGGGCGGAACGCATCCTTGAGCCACTCGAGGCGGCCGTCCTGGATCAGCACGCAGTCGAAGCGGCACGGCCGCTCGCCGTGCCGCGCCATCCAGTGCCGGGCGGCGATGACGAGCCGCGCCTGCTTCGCGGGCGTGATGCTGGCCGCCGCGCCGCCGAAGGCATCGCCGCAGCGCAGCCGCACTTCGACGAAGGCGACTGCCGGCCCGTCGCGGCAGACCAGGTCGATCTCGCCGCCGCGCACGCGGAAGTTGCGTTCGATGACGCGCACGCCGTGCGCCTCGAGGAATCGGGCGGCGCGCTCCTCGCCCGCCGCGCCCTTCGCTTGCCTGGATGTCATGGGACTGCAAGAATGCCGCATATGGAATCCCATGATACGACAACGTCATTGCAGGTGGTGGCGACGCCGCTTGGCAACCTCGACGACATCACCCTGCGGGCGCTCGACGCGCTGCGCCATGCCGACGTGATCGCCTGCGAGGACACGCGCCATACGCGCCAGCTGTGCGAGCGCCATGGCATCCGTGCGGCGCTGCTCGCGCTGCACGAGCACAACGAGAACCAGGCGGCGGAACGGCTGGTGGCCCTGCTGGGCGAGGGCAAGCGCGTGGCGCTGGTCTCCGATGCCGGCACGCCGGGCATTTCGGATCCCGGCGCCCGCGCCGTGGCGGCCGTGCGGGCCGCGGGCTTCCGCGTGGCGCCGCTGCCCGGCCCC
>DASVZD010000122.1:0-8809 GCA_036391815.1 Rhodocyclaceae bacterium | reverse complement strand
AACGCGAGCGAACGCGGCATGTGGCTGCGCGGCTTCGGCGGTTCCGGCGACGTCAAGGCGACGGCCGACGCCAGCGGCACCGACTACCAATCCGGAGGCCTGGCCTTGGGGATCGATGGCGACCTCGGCGACACCGCGACCGTGGGCGCCGCATTCGGCTATACGCGCACCAACGGCAATACGGCGGCCGGGCATCTCGATATGGACAGCTTCCAGGCGGCCGCCTACGGCAACTGGCAGGACGAGGGTTATTACCTCAGCGGCATGGCAGGCATTGGCCGCCACAAGACCAATGCCAGACGCCAAGTCGTCGCCGGCAACCTCAACGCTCAAGCCGCCGCCGCGTACCAAAGCTGGACCGGCACTGCCGCGGCCGAAACCGGCCGGAACTTCGACCTGTCCCATCTCACCGTTACCCCGTTCGTCGGCTTGGCATACACGCACCTCCGCAGCGATGCATTCACCGAGAGCGGCGCGGGTGCGGGCAATCTACAAGTCGGCGTGGGACGGCAGAATTCCCTGGAAAGCAGCCTCGGCGTACGTTTGAGCAGCGACTGGAAAACCGTCGCGGGCAGGGAGATCAGGCCTGTCGTCGAAGCCGCCCATGTCCATCAGCATCGGGACAATGTCTCGCGCCTCGACACCCGGTTCGATGCCTCCCCCGACAATGTCTTCGTGATCCGCGGCCCTGAACTGGACCGCAATCGCACCCGGATCGGCGCCGGCCTTACCGCGCAGTTGTCGAAGACGGCCTATTTGAATGCGGGCTACAACGGCGATTTCGCCGGCAGCGATCGGCACCACAGCATCGCCGTCACCTTCAAGATGCAATGGTGAGGCCCGACGGGCCGAGGCGGCGCGCCTAGACCACCCGCCTGTGGCGCACGCGTCCCGGCGCGTGCGCAATAGCCACCGAGAAAACCAGGAAGCCCCAAAAGGCCAGCGCGCCAAAGGCGGCGAACGCCGCGAGAACGATCAACAGTCCGGCTTTCAGCATGACGGCCAGTCCGCTGATCTGCCGCAGGTATGCGCGATTCGACCAGCGGTCGAGCACGGCGATGGCCAGCCCGCAGGCGACCAGCAGGACGAGGAAGGGCCCGGTCGCCGCTTCGCCGCGCAGCACCGCGGCGCCGACGCCGACCACCCCGGCGACATGCCCGATGCGCAACAGCCCGATCAGGGCGACGCGGCCGGGAAAGTCGCGGAAGTCGCCCGAGCGCATCCCGGCTAGGATTTCCGGAAACGCGCGCGCAGGCGCTGGTCGCGGCCGACGCGGCGGCTGTCGAATATCTCGAGTTCCTGGCGCTCGGCCAGCGCGGTGAGCTCGGGCAGCACGGCGAGGCCGCGCGCCTTGTCGCCGAGCAGGATGGGCGCCTGGTAGATCAGCAGCTCGTCGACGCAGCCGGCCTTCATCAGCGCGCCGTTGAGGCGCGCGCCCGCCTCGACCATGACTTCGTTGATACCGCGCCGGGCGAGCTCGCGCAGCATCGCGGGGAGATCGACTTTGCCGGTGCCGTCCGGCAGGCAGATGACCTCGGCGCCCTTGTCGCGCAGCACGGCGGCGCGGCTTTCGTCGTCCGTCGAGCAGAACACCAGCGCATTGCCGCCGGCCAGTATCTTCGCCGTCGGCCGCAATTCGAGCCAGCCGTCGAGCACGATGCGCAGTGGCTGCCGGGTCGTCTCGACTTCGCGCACGGTGAGGCTGGGATCGTCGTCGCGCACCGTGCCTATGCCCGTCAGCATCGCGCAGGAGCGCGCCCGGAAGGCGTGGGCGTCGCGCCGCGCCTCCGGTCCGGTGATCCATTGCGAAACGCCGTTGGCCAAGGCCGTGCGTCCGTCCAGGCTCATGGCGGCCTTCAGGCGCACGAACGGCCGTCCGCGCGTCATGCGCGAGACGAAGCCGATGTTGAGTTCCGTCGCCTCGGGCGCCATCAATCCGGATGCCGTCGCGATGCCCGCCATCTCGAGGCGCTTGAGCCCTCTGCCGGAGACCTGCGGGTTCGGGTCCTGCATCGCGGCCACCACGCGCACCACGCCGGCGGCGATCAGCGCGTCGGCGCACGGCGGCGTGCGGCCATGGTGGCTGCAGGGTTCGAGCGTCACGTAGGCGGTGGCGCCGCGCGCCCCTTCCCCGGCTGTGCGCAAGGCGACGACTTCGGCATGCGGGCCGCCGGCCTTTTCGTGCCAGCCTTCGCCGACGACGGCGCCGTCGCGCACCAGCACGCAGCCGACGCGCGGGTTGGGCGTGGTGGTGAACAGCCCCCGCTCGGCGAGCCGCAGGGCGCGGCTCATGAATTCATGGTCGGCGGCGGTGAATTTCATGCGACGCGCGGCTTGCGCACGCGCGGCTTCTTCACTTCCCGTATCGCATCGGAGAACTCATCGAGGTCCTCGAAGTTGCGATAGACGGAAGCGAAGCGGATGTAGGCGACCTTGTCGAGCTTCTTCAGCTCGCGGATCACCAGCTCGCCGATGCGGTCGGTCGGCACCTCGCGCTCGGCGAGCTGCACCAGCCTTTCCTCGATGCGGTCGATGGCGGCGTCGAGGCTCTCGGTGGTGACGGGGCGCTTGCGCAGCGCCAGCATCATGCTGGACTTGAGCTTGTCGCGGTCGTACTCGGTGCGGCTGCCGTTCTTCTTCACCACCAGCGGCAGCTGCAGCTCGACGCGCTCGTAGGTGGTGAAGCGCTTGTCGCAAGCGAGGCAGCGACGACGGCGACGAACGGTGTCGCCGTCCTCGTTCTCGCGAGTGTCCACTACTTGCGTGTTCGGATCAGCGCAGTAGGGGCACTTCATGATTTCGGCTTAGGCGCCGTACACCGGAAACTTCTTGCACAGTTCCGCAACCTTGCCGCGCACCTTGTCGAGCACCGCCTCGTCGGCCGGCGCGTCGAGCACGTCGGCGATCAGGTTGGCGACCTTCTCGGCCTCGATCTCGGTGAAGCCGCGCGTCGTCATGGCCGGCGTGCCGATGCGGATGCCGGAAGTGACGAAGGGCTTCTGCGGGTCGTTCGGGATGGCGTTCTTGTTGACCGTGATGTGGGCGCGTCCCAGCGCGGCCTCGGCGTCCTTGCCGGTGATGTTCTTGGCGCGCAGGTCGAGCAGGAAGACATGCGATTCGGTACGGCCGGAAACGATGCGCAGGCCGCGGCTCTGCAGCACCTTGCACATCACCTGGGCGTTCTCGACCACCTGCTCCTGGTAGTTGCGGAACTCGGGGCTCATCGCCTCCTTGAACGCCACCGCCTTGCCGGCGATCACGTGCATCAGCGGGCCGCCCTGCAGGCCCGGGAAGATCGCGGAGTTGATCGCCTTCTCGTGCTCGGCCTTCATCAGGATGAGGCCGCCGCGCGGGCCGCGCAGCGTCTTGTGCGTGGTGGAGGTGACGACGTCGGCGTGCGGCACCGGGTTCGGGTAGAAGCCGGCGGCGACCAGGCCGGCGTAGTGCGCCATGTCGACCATGAAGATGGCGCCGACGCTCTTGGCGATCTTGGCGAAGCGCTCGAAGTCGATCCTCAGGGCGAAGGCGGAGGCGCCGGCGATGATTAGCTTGGGCTTGTGCTCCTGGGCCAGCTTCTCGAGCGCCGCGTAGTCGATGTCCTCGTCCGCGGTCAGGCCGTAGGGCACGACGTTGAACCACTTGCCCGACATGTTCACCGAGGAGCCGTGCGTCAGGTGGCCGCCCATCGCCAGGTTCATGCCGATCACCGTGTCGCCCGGCTTGAGGAAGGCGAGGAACACGGCCTGGTTGGCCTGCGAACCGGAGTTCGGCTGCACGTTCGCGGCATCGGCGCCGAACAGCTTCTTCGCGCGGTCGATGGCCAACTGCTCGACGATATCGACGTACTCGCAGCCGCCGTAATAGCGCTTGCCCGGATAACCCTCGGCGTACTTGTTCGTCAGCTGCGAGCCCTGCGCTTCCAGAACGGCGCAGGAGACGTAGTTTTCCGAGGCGATCAGCTCGATGTGGTCTTCCTGGCGGCGATTCTCGGACTGGATGGCGGCCCAGAGGTCGGGATCGGTCTTGGCCAGGGTGTTTTGCTTGGAGAACATGGGGGAAATCCGGTCGGAATGGAGAAAGCCCGGATTTTACCCCAGCGGCGCTCCCTAGCCAGCCACCTCGTCCAAGGCGGCATCCAGGTGGTCCAGCGCGCCCCAGGCCAGCAGTTTCCAGCCGCCATCGTGCTCGATCCAGTTCAGCCCGGCGTTCGGGATGGGGAAATCGCGCGGCCCGGCGAGGTCGCGCCCGGTCGCCATGCGGTACACGATGTCGAGGACGCCGCCATGGGCGACGATCAGGATGGTTTCGCCGGAATGCGCAGCCGCCAGCTCCGCCAGCGTAGTGGCCACTCGCTCGGCAAACGCGGTCAAGCTTTCGCCGCCTTCCAGGTCGTGGTGGGGGTCTCGCCCGGCATAGGCGGCGTGGAGATCGGGAAGGGAGACTTTCGCCTCGGCGGGCGTCATGCCCTGCATGCGGCCATAGTGGCGCTCGCGCAGGCCGGGCAACGCCCGCACTTCCAGTCCGCTGGCCTGCGCGATCGGCTCGGCCGTCTGCCAGGTGCGCAGCAGGTCGCTGCTGTAGAGCGCATCGAAGCGTTCATCCGCCAGTCCCGCCGCGGTCGCGGCGGCCTGGGCGCGGCCCGCCGCATTGAGGGGAATGTCGATCTGCCCCTGCATGCGCTTGGCGGCGTTCCAGTCGGTCTCGCCGTGGCGGACGATGCAGATCCTGGTTTTCGGCGTCATCAGGCGATGGAGTGCATAAGGCGGCCGACGGTTCCTCAGGCGCCGAGGTAGGCCTCGACGACCTTGGGGTTGCCGAGCAGGTTCGCGCCGGAGTCGGCGAGCACGATGCTGCCGGTCTCGATGACGTAGCCGTGGCGCGCGATCTTCAGCGCCTGGCGCACGTTCTGCTCGACCAGCAGGATGGTGAGCCCGCTCGCGCGGTTGATCTCCACCAGCGTGCGGAAGATTTCCTGCACCAGGATCGGGGCCAGGCCCATCGAAGGCTCGTCGAGCAGCAGCAGCCGCGGCTTGGCCATCAGCGCGCGGCCGATCGCCAGCATCTGCTGCTCGCCGCCGGACAGGTTGCCGGCATATTGGTCGGCGCGGTCCTTGAGCCGCGGAAACAGCGCGAACACCTGTTCCAGCGTATCGCCGACCGCCGCCTTGTCGGCGCGGGTATAGGCGCCGAGCGCGAGGTTCTCGCGCACCGTCAGCGTGGTGAGGATGGCGCGGCCCTCCGCCACCTGGACCACGCCGCGCCGCACGATCTCGTGCGGCGGCAGGTGGCTGATTTCCTCGTCCTCGAAGGTGACGCTGCCGCCCTTTGCGCGCAGCAGGCCGGAGAGCGCCAGCAGCGTGGTGCTCTTGCCCGCCCCGTTGGCGCCGACCAGGGCCGTGATCTCGCCGGCATTGAGATGGAAGGAGACGCCCTTGACCGCCTCGATGTGGCCGTAGGCCACCGCGAGTTCGTGCACGCGCAGGAGGACCGTCATGCCGCCTCCTCTTCCCTGCCGAGGTAGGCCTCGATCACGTCCGGGTGGCTGCGGATCTCGTCCGGCACCCCCTCGGCGATGATGCGGCCGAAGTTGAGCACGGCGATGCGGTCGCACAGGCCCATGACGAAGCGCATGTCATGCTCGATCAGGAAGACGCCGTAGCCGCGGTCGCGGATGTTGCGGATTTCGTCCATCAGCACGGTCTTCTCGGCCGGGTTCATGCCCGCCACCGGCTCGTCGAGCAGCAGCAGCTTGGGCTCGGTGGCCAGCGCGCGCGCGAACTCGAGCTTGCGCTGGTCGCCGTAGGACAGGTTGTCGGCCGTCATCTCCGCCTTGTGGTCGAGCTTGACCCAGGACAGCAGCTCGAACGCACGCTCCCGGGCGCGCCGCTCGGCGTCGCGGCAGGCGGACGTATTGAAGAACAGCGCCAGCGGCCCGTAATCGACGAGGTGGTGCATGCCCACCATGACGTTCTCCAGCAGCGTCATGTCGCGGAAGATGCGGATGTTCTGGAAGGTGCGCGCGATGCCGAGCTGGGTGATCTCGTGCGGCGGCACGCCGGCAAGGTTGCGCCCCTGCAGCTCGATGGTGCCCGACGAGGGCTGCAGCAGTCCGGTTACGAGGTTGAACACCGTCGTCTTGCCGGCGCCGTTGGGGCCGATGAGGCCGAAGATGCTGCCGCCCGGCACCTCGAAGTTCACGTCCTCCAGCACGCTGAGGCCGCCGAAATGCTTGCCGACGTTGCGGATCGACAGCATGCTCATTCGCGCTTCCCCCGCTTGAGCCAGCTGCGGATGCGGCGCGAGTCCCACAGGCCGGTGGGCAGGAACAGCACCACCAGCACCAGGATGACGCCATTCACCGCCAGGCGCCAGTCGTGCAGGAAGCGCAGCAGTTCCGGCAACAGCGTGATGATGGCGGCGCCGAGCGTCGGGCCGATCAGGCTCGAGATGCCGCCGAGCACCGTCATCGTCAGGATGTCGACGGCGTTCTCGAAGCCGTACTCGCGCGGACTGATGAAGAAGGTGTAATGGGCGTTGAGCGCGCCGGCCAGCCCGGCGATGACGGCACCCAGGGTGAATGCCAGCAGCTTGTGGCGGTCGACGTTGATGCCCATCAGGCGCGCCGCGACCTCATCCTCCTTGATCGCCTCGAAGGCGCGGCCGACGCGCGAACGGCGCAGGCGCGCCAGGCCGTAGCCGACGACCAGCAGGATCAGCGCGATGTGCCACCACTCGGTCAGCAGCGGGATGCCGTTGAGGCCCTCGGGCCCGCCGGTGATGTCGAGGTTGAGGATGGTGACGCGGCTGACCTCCCCGAACGCGAGCGTCGCCATGGCCAGGTAGACGCCGGAGAGCCGCAGCGTCGGCACGCCGATGACCAGCGCCACGATCGCCGGCGCCAGCGCGCCGCAGGCCAGCACCACCGGGAACGGCCAGCCGAGGTTGAGCGTTAGCAGCGCGGCCGTGTAGGCGCCGATGCCCATGAACGCCGCGTTCGCCAGCGACAGCAACCCGCAGGCCAGCGTCAGCCAGATCGACAGCGCCAGCAGGATGTGGATGCCGACGGTGTAGATCAGCGAGTTGTAGGTGGCCCAGAAATCCGCGAAGTCCATCAGGCTTTCCGTTCGAGGACGCGGCCGAACAGGCCCGACGGCCGCACCAGCAGGATCAGGAACAGCAGGCCGAAGGCGACCGCGTCGCCCATCTGCGACGAGATGTAGCCCTTGCTGAAGACTTCGGCGAAGCCGAGGAACAGGCCGCCGATCAGCGCGCCGCGGATGTCGCCCATGCCGCCGAGGATGATGACGGCGATGCCCTTGTGCAGGATCGGCTGTCCCATGAACGGCGTGATGGCGTTGAAGTCGAGCCCGATCAGCACGCCGGCGACGCCGCCCAACGCCGCCGCGACGAACGAGGTCAGGTGGAACAGCCCCTCCACGTTGATGCCCAGCAGCGCGGCCGCTTTCGGCGACTCGGCGATGGCGCGCAGGGCGCGGCCCAGCTGGGTACGGCGCAGGGCGGCGAAGAGCACGCCCATCAGGACGAACGCGATGGCGACGATGGCGATCTCGAGGGCGCGCACGTGCACGTCGCCGATGGTGAAGTCGGCCGCCGGCAGCACCTCGTCGGGGAAATGCTGGACCTCGACGCCGAACAGGCCCTGCGCGGCGTTGGTCAGCACGATCGTCACGCCGATGGTGGCGATCATCGGGATCAGGTGCGGGGCATTGCGGGCGCGCAGCGGCTTGAGGATCAGCACGTCGACCAGCAGGCCGACCAGGCCGGACACCAGCATGGCGGCGACCAGCCCCAGCCACAACGGCGCGTCGAGGCGCGTGACGACGACCAGCGCGGCATAACTGCCGACCATGAACACGGCGCCGTGCGAGAGGTTGATGACCGCGAGCACGCCGAACACCAGCGTGAAGCCGAGCGCAAAGAGCGCGTAGACGCTGCCCAGCGTGAGGGCGTTGATGAGTTGCTGTTCTAGCATTTGGGGAACCGCCGGCCGCGTGCCGCGGCCGGCGGCCCGGGAATCACTTGCCGGCGTAGAGCGTGAACTTGCCGCCCTGGATGATGTAGATGAAGGGCTTCTGGTCGGCGTCGAAACCAGCCGGCTTGCCGCCCTTGCCGGCGGCCGGGCGGAACTTGAAGGGGCCGGTGGCGCCGCTGATGGCGACCTTCGGCAGCGCGTCGCGCAGGGCCGTGCGATCGGCCTCCAGGTTGCCGGTGAGCTTGACGTTCTTCAGCGCGTCGGCGGCAATGTACATGGCATCGTAGGCCTGGGCCGAGAACTGGTTCGGGTCGGAACCGTACTTCTGCTTGTAGGCGGCGACGAAATGCACGTTCACCGGCGCCGGATTGGTGTTGGCCCACGGGCTGCCGACGAAGGTGCCTTCGCCGGCCAGCTTGGAGACCTCGAACAGCTTCGGCGAGTTGAAGCCGTTACCGCCGATGAAGGGCTGCTTCAGTCCCAGGCCGCGCGCCTGCAGCATGATGTTGGCGGCTTCCTCGGCCAGGCACGAGCAAACGACGGCATCCGGGTTGGTGCTCTTGATCTTGGTCAGCTGCGCCTTGAAGTCGACGTCGCCCTTGACGTAGGTCTCGGTCGTCGTGACGGGAATCTTCTGGTCTTCGAGCACCTTCTTGAAAACGTCGTAGCCGCTCTTGGTGAAGGCGTCGTCGTTGCCGTACATCACGGCGACACTCTTGATCTTGTAGTGCTTGACCGCCGTGGCGACGGTGACCGGCAGCACGTCGGATTCCATCACCGAGTCGCGGAAGATGTAGGGGCCGATGTCGGTGATGC